>PXRK01000046.1 GCA_003021015.1 Halobacteriales archaeon QS_4_66_20
GACCGTCAAGCAGCTCGTGGGTGCCGAGACGGCCCAGCGACTCCGCCTCCTCAAGTCGGATCTCGAGGACGAGCCGCTCGAACTCGGTGCGCCCGACGATGACGTCGACATCTACGGTGGTGACGCGACGACGGTCGCGACTGACGCCGACGAGTGATGAGCGGGGCGCGCCTGCGGACGGTCGTCGCCGATACGAGTGCACTCGTCAGCCTCGGCGTCCCTCGTGCCGACGCGGACTACGACACCGATATGGCCCCGGACCCTCTCCAGTATCTACTCACTTCGTGTGACGTCTCGGTACCGCCAGCAGTCGTCTCGGAACTACAGGACCTTACGCAGTATCGGGATATCCACGGCGCCGCAGCGACCAACGTCCTCGCCGCTCGTGACCACTACACGGTCGAAGATCCCTACGAGCGAGACGAGACGCCCGATTCACGGCCGACATTCGGCCTCGACGACGGCGAAACCGACGGGATCGTTCTCGCGAACGCACTCGGCGTCGACGGGTTCCTGACCGACGAGTTCGGCGGCACGAACTTCGCGCTCGTCCATGCCGCCCTCCAGGGCCCGCGCATCGTTCCGACGCCACGACTGCTCTGTGATTATTCTCGCAATGGCTACATGACCGTCGAGGACGCTCGCCGGCTCATTACGACGATCAGTCCACATCGTAGCTGGGAGAATAGTCCCTACGTCGCGCAGCTACTGGCGCATCTCGAATGATCCTTCATACAGTCGTTCGTGATTCAGTACCGCTACGGTGTCACAGTTCGTGCGTCAGAAAAAACTGATGAACGTGCAACAGGTCATATGAGTGCTCAGGTGCGCGATTTCTCGCGGTCCTGTCCCTCGATCTCGTCGAGCACACGCTGGTGGAACTCCTGGAGCACCGCGGACTCGTCCTCCGCGAGTACGACGTCGGAGGCCATCAGCGTCGCCAGGCCGAACGCCTTCGGCGTCGGCGAATCGACCCGGGTCGATGCCACCCTGATCTCGCCCGACTGGATGCCAGCGACGACGTCCTCGATTCCCGCGACGTTGAGTTTGTCCTCCAGAATCTCGCGGTAGGTCTCCTCGATGACCGCGAACGCTTCGAGGTCCTCCGCAAACCCCAGCAGCATCTCGCTGTTGACCTGCTGTTCGCTCGCGGACTTCTCGTAGCCCTTGTAGCGTTTGAGGATCATCAGCGAGCGGGTCGCGTTGATCCGGAAGTACCGCTGCAGCAGGTCGGTGCCGTCGAGGCTCGCCCGCAGGTCCGCGCGCACCTCCGCGGGCTCGATGGATTCGAGGATGCCAGCCAGGTCGACTTTCCGGTTCAGCGGCAAGGAGAGGGTGAACCCGTGGTCGGCGACGGCGACTTTCACGTTCGCGTTTGCCTCCTGGGCGCACCGGTAGGCCAGCAGCCGCGAGAGACCGTCGTTGAACCGCCGGCCGTAGTTCGAGTGGACGTAGTAGTGGCGCTCGTACTCGTCGTGGTCCAGTTCCTCCTCGATGACGAGCCGACTGTGGGTGCTGACGCTCTCCGACCCGGCGTAGCGGACCTGCTCGTCGAACATCCGGGTGATCGCCCGGACGCTGTGTTCGTCCAGCGGGAGCTCCCGCAGCCACACCCGCAGCTCCGAGCGACCGCCGCGGGCGAGCCGTTCGAGCAGTTCCCGCTGGAAGGCCAGTATCTCCCGCCCGAGGTCGTAGGAGAGGGGGAGCCGCTCGGAGAACCACGACGGCACCGTCGGGCGGGCGGCTGTCCGGTCGACGTACACCTTCGACCCGCGCCGGTAGCGGTACTCGAAGCGGTCGCCGCCGAGCACGAACACGTCGCCCCCTTCGAGCGTGTCGAGGTACTCCTCGTCGAGCTGGCCGACCCACTCGTCGCCGGTCCGGGTGAACACGTCGCAGGTGAACGAATCGGGGATCGTCCCGATGTTCGTCATGTAGATCACGCGAGCGAGGCGGCCGCGCTTGCCGATCAGCGGCTCCCCGACGTCGAACTCGTCGTAGTGGTACTCGCCGTCCGGCGCGTCGTTCGTGTCCCGCCAGATCTTCGCGTAGACGTTTTTCGCCTCCATCCCCTCGTAGTCCGCAGTGAGGTACCGACAGAGCTGCTCCCACTCCTCGTTGCCGTACTCGCGGTAGGGGTACGCTCGCTCCAGGATGTTGCGGATGTCGGCCTCCGGACGGGGGCCGTTGATCGCCATGCCGTAGACGTGCTGTGCGGCGACGTCCTGGGCGTTCTCGGGGACGAACACCCGGTCGACAAAGCCCTCCTCGGCCTTCGTGAGCATCACCGCACACTCGATCAGTTCGTCGCGGTCCAGCGCGAACACGCGCCCGGTGACCGTCTCGCCGAGCTGGTGGCCGGCCCGGCCCACCCGCTGGAGCAGCGCTGCGACGGATTTGGGCGAGCCCACCTGCACCACCAGGTCGATGTACGGCATGTCGATGCCCAGCTCCAGCGACGTCGACGTCGTGACGACGTCCAGTTCCCCGCGCTTGAGGTCCTCCTCGATGGCCTGGCGTTTCTCCTTGGCGAGGCTGCCGTGGTGACAGCCGGAGTTGTCCTCGTCGTAGGCGTCGAACCGCTCGCGGAGGTTGTGCAGCACGCGCTCGGCGCCCGAGCGGGTGTTCGTGAACACGAGCGTGTTGGTGTGGTCCCCCACGAGGTCGTGCAGCTGCCGGTAGAACCGGTCGTTGACCACGTCCGCGGGCGTGTCGATGAGGTCGTCGGCCGGGCAGGTCAGTTCCATGTCGAACTCCCGGACGAACCGGGTGTCGACGAGTTCGTACTCCCGGGGCTCACCGCCGGGCTCGGCCCGACCCACGAGGAACTTCGCCATCGCGTCCAGCGGCTCGACCGTCGCCGAGCAGCCGATCCGCGTCGGCGAGCCGTCCGCGAGCGCTTCCAGTCGCTCTAGCGACACCGCCAGGTGGGTGCCGCGCTTGTTCTCCGCGAGGCTGTGGATCTCGTCGACGATGACGTACTCGACGGTCCGGAGCTTCTCGCGGAACTTCGGGGAGTTGAGCAGGATCGCCAGGGTTTCCGGCGTCGTGTTCAGGATGTGTGGCGTCTCGGTGAGCATCGCCTGGCGCTCGCTGTCGTCGGTGTCGCCGTGCCGGATCGCGTGACGGATCTCGACGTCCTCGCCGCGGTCGGCGAGCTTCTCGGTGATCCCCTCGAGGGGGACCTCCAGGTTCCGGTGGATGTCGTTGGCGAGTGACTTCAGCGGCGAGACGTACAGGCAGTAGACGCTGTTCTCGAGGCCTTCCTCTGTCCGGTCGCGGCGAAACAGTTCGTTGATGATGCTGCAGTAGCCCGAGAGCGTCTTGCCACTTCCCGTCGGCGACGCCACGAGCGCGTTTTCGCCCTCGTGGATAAGCGGGATCGCCTCCTTCTGTGGGGGCGTGAAGAAGCCGCCGTTCTGGGGAACGAACTCGCCGAACTGCTCGACCCACCACTCCTGGACAACCGGCTCCAGCAGTTCGAGCACATCGGCGTCGTCGACCTCTCGGCGGTCGAACTCATCTACGTCGCTGGCGATCCCGTCGGCGTCTCCCATCCTCTCTGGTCGGTCCGACGGGCTGCAGTTCCTTGGACGTTTGGAGTGTCCGGTAAGAGTGAAATGAAACTGGGAAGGCCCCCGATACTGGAGCCTACTCGTTTATTACACCGGCAGAACAACTCCCGGTATGGAGTTCAGCCGCTCGACCGAGCAACGACAGATCACGGAGATGGTCGCGGAGTTCGCCGACGAGGAGATCCGCCCGCGTGCGGCCGAGATCGACGAGACCGACGAGTTTCCCTGGGATTTGGTCGAGGAGATGGCCGAGCTGGGCCTGATGGGGATGCCGATCCCCGAGGAGTACGGCGGCGCCGGCCTCGACTACCACTCCTACGCGGCGGCGCTGGAGGAGATCTCGCGGGGCAGCGGCGGCCTCGGCACGGTCGTCGCCGCCCACATCTCGCTGGCGTGCAACATGATCTACGAGTTCGGTGACGAGGCCCAGAAGGAGGAGTTCCTGACGCCGCTGGCCGAGGGCCACGAAATCGGCGCGTTCGCGCTGTCGGAGGCCGGCGCCGGCAGCGACGTCCCCTCCATGGAGACGACCGCCACCCGGGACACCGCCGAGCAACGCTCGGCGAGCCCCGAACCGACCGAAGCAGTTCAGGACGGCGACGAGTACGTCATCGACGGCGGGAAGCTCTGGATCTCCAACGGATCGGTCGCGGACACGGTGATCGTCTTCGCCAAGACCGACCCCGAGGCTGGCGGCAAGGGCATCTCCTCGTTTATCGTCCGTCCGGAGGAAGACGACGGGTTCATCGTCGAGGGCACCGAGCACAAGCTCGGCGACAAGGGCTGTCCGACCGCCGAACTCCGGTTCGACGGCCTCCGCGTGCCCGCCAACCGCCTGCTCGGCGAGGAGAACCGGGGGCTGGTGCAGGCGCTGAAGACGCTCAACGGCGGCCGGATCACCATCGCCGCCCGCGGCGTCGGGATCGCACAGGCCGCACTGGACGAGGCGCTTGGGTACGCCCAGGACCGCGAGCAGTTCGACCAGCCGATCAGTGAGTTCCAGGCGATCCAGCACAAACTCGCCGACATGGACACGAAGACGAACGCCGCCCGGATGCTGATGCACCTCGCCGCCGACAGGAAGATGCGCGGCGAGGAGTTCGTCAAGGAGGCCGCCCAGGCGAAGCTGTACGCCTCCGAGGTGTCCCGCGAGGTCGCAAACGAGGGGATCCAGATCCACGGCGGCTACGGCTACACCAAG
Source organism: Halobacteriales archaeon QS_4_66_20 (assembly GCA_003021015.1). Lineage (GTDB taxonomy): Archaea > Halobacteriota > Halobacteria > Halobacteriales > Haloarculaceae > Halovenus. The sequence continues at coordinate 4,777 of PXRK01000046.1, forward strand.
GACTTTCCCGCCGAGCGGTTCTACCGCGACGCCAAGCTCAACGAGATCTACGAGGGGACCAGCGAGATCCTCCGCAACACGATCGCTGACCAGCTGCTATAGTAACTACTCGGCGTTGTCGTCGGGAACGCCAAAACCGAAGCTTTCAATCACACGTAGTCGTAAGCGCCACTCGTAGCCAACTATGAACCGTATCGACGGCGGTAGACGGGCGCTGTCGCAGGCCAGCGGTGCGTGGCTGGGGCGGGTCATCGCTGACTGTGTCAGTGACGACAGCTCCAGTGCCCGTCGGAGACGGCGCGGGCGTATCTCAGAGGCGTCCGGGCCGGCCGCCAGCCGCGTCAACACGGCGACTGGGACGCGGGCGGACGGGGACAGCACAGTTCCCGGCCCGGCCGGCAGTGGCGGCGCGGACGCCTACCGTTGGGACGGTCTCCCAGACACCAATCGGGCAATGCAGTGCGGTGATCGTCACACGACCGATCGGCAGTGCGCCGGCCGGTGTCCGACCGGTCGCGCGCGAGCGCACAGGAGGGTAATCTAATGAGTACAGAGGACACACAAGACGACGAACCACGACACCCATACGAATCGGAGGATTCGTTCCACCCGCTCGGGGAAGAATGGGAAGACCGGATGCGCGAGGAGCTCGAGGACACGGAGTACGACGCTGACCTCGGCATGCAGATGGCCCGGGACGCCCAGCGGCTGGTCGCCGGCGAAATCTCCGAGGAGGAGTTCTACGCGGAGTATCACGACGACGTCGAGGAGGAGTTCGAGGCCGACGACCGACCGCTGTTCGACGACGTCGACCCCGCCGAGTGGGACGACATCGAGGACGAGTCGGTAGCTGAATCGCTCGCGGAGGCGGACCTCCAGGGCGACGAAACCTCGCGCCGTGAGATGATGAAAAAGATGGGCGCCGGCGCGGCCTTTTTGGGGTACGGTGCCTACGCGACGTACGACTTCCAGCCAGCGGACGGCGCCCCGGACAACGTCAGCGGCATCCGGCCGGCGCCGAAAGACGAGCGCGAGCACCGCTGGGGGATGGTCATCGATCTCCAGCGCTGTGACAGCTGTCTGGCCTGCGTCGCCGGCTGTATCGACGAGAACGGCACCTCGACAGGGGCCAACTGGATGTACGTCTTCACCTACGAGGACGAGGACAGCGAACAGGAGAACTTCCTGGTGCGGCCCTGTCAGCACTGTTCGAACGCCCCGTGTGCGAAGGTCTGTCCCGTCCGGGCACGGCACACTCGGGGGAAGGACGGCCTCGTGCTGACCGACTACGAGACCTGTATCGGCTGCCGGTACTGCCAGGTCGCCTGTCCCTACGGCGTCAACTACTTCCAGTGGGGCGAACCCGACGTGGAGATGAGCCGGCTCGAGCACCTCGACATGCGGCCCGAAGAGGTCCGGCAACTCGAGGGCGGCGACTACGGGGATCGTGACTCCGAACGGTACCAGGAGCTCTCGGATGCCAACGACCACGTCTACGACTACCGCGGCCGCTGGACGGACAGCCGCCCGCCCCAGGGGACGATGGGCAAGTGTACGATGTGCCCCTCGCGACAGGACGGCCACACCGACAACCCCAAGGGTACTGTCGCCTGCATGGACGCCTGCGACGCGCAGGGCATGAGCGCGATCCACTTCGGCGACCTCGACGACGAGGAGAGCCGCGCGAACCGCTACCTGCGCCGCCGGACCGAGGTCGAGCGGACCGTCCTCGAGAAATGGGAAGGCGTGGAGGACGATGACCTCGACATCGAGACGACCGCGAGCCCGACGTCGGAGATCTCCACGTTCCGGCTGCTGGAGGACCTCGGCACGCAGCCGAACATCGTCTACCTCGGCAACGAGCCGGGGCCGAACGCGGAGCAGAGCGAGCCGCCGACGCCGTACGAGGTGTACAGCGGCAGCAACAACAAGTGGGGCGTCGAGGTGGTCGACGAGCGCAAGGAGCACCTCGACTACGGGCCGAGCGGACCGCCCGAACAAGAGGGCGAAGAAGGGGGTGAGTGAGGATGGCGACGAGCCCCGGCGAACCCGAGGACATCCTCCGGCCGATCCTCAACACCTCCAAGAAGTACTACATCGCGTTCGGCATCGCCGCCGCAGTCGCGCTGCTGTGGTCCGCGGTGTACGGCTGGCAGCTCGAAGAGGGCCTGATCGTCACCAACCTCGCGGACTGGGGCAGCGGCGGCGGCAGCCCGTGGGGGCTGTACATCGGCGCGTTCATCTGGTGGGTCGGCATCGCCCACGGGGGGATCATCCTCTCGGCGGCGGTCCGGCTGTTCGGGATGAAGCGCTACCAGCCGGTCGCCCGCGTCGCCGAGCTGCTGACGCTCGGCGCGCTGAGCATGGCCGGTCTGTACATTCTCGTCCACATGGGTCGGCCAGACCGTCTCGTGCTGAGCGTCGTGCCGGCGTACCCCTGGACGGTCAGAACGTCACCGCTCGCGTGGGACGTGACCGTCATCACGTTGTACTTCGTGATGACAGCGACGTACCTCGGCCTGACGATCCGGTACGACGTCTACCACCTGCGCGACCGCCTGCCCGACTACCTCGGCCCGTTCTACAGCCTGGTCACGCTGGGTTACAGCGAGACCGAAGAGCAGATCATCGAGCGGATGGTCTGGTGGCTTGCGCTGGGCATCATCGTGCTGGCGCCGCTGTTGCTCCACGGTGGTGTGATCCCGTGGCTGTTCTCGCTGATCCCGTCGATGCCCGGCTGGGACGGCGGAGTCCAGGGGCCACAGTTCCTGACGATCGCACTGACGTCGGCGATCGCGGGCGTGATCATCATCTCGTACGCCCTGCGGTGGGGCTACGACTGGGACCACATCCTGACCGACGCCATGTTCAGGGGGCTGACGAACTGGCTGGGCCTGTTCGGCCTGCTGTTCCTCTGGCTGCAGCTCCAGCAGGTGATCAACGGCGTGTTCGCCGAACCGGTCGCCGGCAAGACGGCGATGGTCGCCCGGATCACACAGCCGTACTACATCGTCGCCATCGGGACGGTCATCGTGATCCTGGCGTACGTGTTCGCCCAGGCCGTCGACCAGCGCCAGTTCAGCCTCGTCCGGTCGCTGGCGGCGTCGTTCCTGATGCTGTTTGCGACGCTGACCGAGAAGGTGCTGTTCGTCTTCGAGGGACTGCTGTACCCGCACTTCAGCCTCTACGAGGCGGTGCCGGGCCACTACTTCCCCAGCATCGTCGAGTTCTCCTCGCTGGCCGGGACGGTCTCGCTGTGTACGCTGTTCTTCCTGGTGATCGTCAAGCTGTTCCCGGTCGTGGAACTGCATGCGGTGGAGGATCACCACGACGAGCACGAGGCTGCCCACGACGAGGAGGTGACGTCATGATCCCTGCACTGCTAAACGCGGCGCTCGGCGTCGTTCCGCTCGCGACCAAGCTCGACCCCTGGGAGGTGATCCCGCCGGGCATGTGGCTGATCTTCGGCGTCATCGGCCTCCCGGTGTACGTCGCGTTCCTGGGCTGGTTCCTCGGCAAGCCCCGCCAGCTCAAAACAAGCGCGCTCGGCGTCACGCTGTTCCTGACGCTCGTGACGGCGCTGTGGGGCGGGCTGTTCGCGACCACGCTGGTCATCCGGATCATGTTCTTCGGCTGACCGGCACCCTCGATTCTCCTGGGCCGATCCCGTCGTCGGCGCGAACCCGAAAAGGTCACCCGTCTACGCTCCTAACTTCAGGTATGTCCATTACGGAAGCCGAACTCGAAGGGCGCCTCGGCGAGATCGAGGAGCCGCTCGTCGGCGACGACATCGTCTCGCTGGACCTCATCAACGACGTCACCATCGACGGCGACGTCGCGCACATCTCGGTGGCGTTCAACACCCCCTACGCCCCGACGGAGATGGAACTCGGCTCGCAGATCCGCGAGGTCGTGAGCGACGCCGGGCTCGATCCGCAGCTCTCTGCGGATGTCTCGCATCAGGACTGGTACGACGACGAAATCTTCCCGAACATCCGCAACGTCGTCGCGGTCGCCTCCGGGAAAGGCGGCGTCGGCAAGACGACGGTCGCGGCGAACCTGGCGGCTGGACTCGACTCGCTCGGCGCCCGCGTCGGCCTGCTGGACGCCGACATTCACGGGCCGAACGTCCCGCGCGTACTGCCGGTCGAAGAGGAGCCCTCGGTGACGCCCGACGAGGAGCGGCTCATCCCCGGCGTCTCCGACGGCGTGAAGCTCATGAGCATGGGCTTTCTCGTCAAGAACAAGGACGACCCCGCGATCCTCCGCGGCCCGATGGTCAACAACGTGATGACTCACTTCCTGGAGAACGTCGAGTGGGGGAGCCTCGACTACCTCGTCGTGGACCTCCCGCCGGGCACCGGCGACGCCTCCCTCGATCTGCTGCAGTCGCTCCCGGTGACGGGCGCCGCCATCGTCACGACGCCCCAGCAGATGTCGCTCGACGACGCCCGGAAGGGACTGCGCCTCTTCGAGAAGCACGACACGCCGCTTCTGGGCCTGGTCGAGAACATGAGCACGTTTCACTGCCCGAACTGCGGCGATAACCACGACCCGTTCGGCTCGGAAGGGGCGGCGAAGATCGTCGAGGACTACGACGTCTCCCTGCTGGGATCGCTGCCGATCCACGAGGACTACGGCGCGGACGGGTCGGAGGCGCCCGTGGTCAAGAAGGAGGACAGCCCGGTCCACGAGCCGACCGTCCAGCTGATCGAGGAGCTGGCCGACCGGATCGGCGAGATCAACCGCCGGAAGGTCGCCGGCAAGCTCCAGACGATCGACGGCGGCTCCGCGTTCGACGACGAACCCTCCGGCACCGCCCGCCTCGAAAGCAGCGGGGCGCGCAGCACCGGTGGCGGCGGCGGGATCGGCGGCCCCGGCCAGGGCCCGCCGGGTATGTAGCCGCCGCGACGAGCACGCCGTTCGTACGGACTGCTGTAATTGTTTTTTAGGTCTCCTTCGCACTCCTGGAGTTTTCTGGCCATACTGATTATTGTGACGGCTCTTACCTAATCTGGCGAAACAACTGTCGTATGTATGATATTGATAACGGTTGGTACACAAGATACAACGCGCATACTGACCAATATCGACAGGGGAGCTACTAGCGACTCTGTAATTTCACCAATCAATTTAACCAAATCGGAGTTCATGGGGCACACATGTCGGAGAAAAGAACATCAGCCGTTGAAATTCGTCGGTTTCAGTCCGAGGACGGCGAGCGTATCCGTGAGTTGAACGAAATTGCAATGGCCACGACTCCTGAGTTTGAGCCAGATGTTCCAGACAAGGACCTCCGAGATGTTCAAAGCAACTACCTCTGCAGTGGCAGGGAATTTCTCGTTGCGATTGTAGATGGTACAATCGTTGGTATGGGAGCCTACACGACACCGGATGAGTGGAAAGAGGAGTTCATTCAACTCGATAGCCAAACCACTGAACTGACACGAATGCGTGTTGATCCTGAGTGCCATGGGCAAGGGGTTGGGAGGGCTGTCTACCACGACCTTGAACAGCGTGCGCGGCACGATGGATATGAACAGTTTGTGTTGGACACAGGTGTCGAGAACGACACCGCGCGTGCTTTCTACGAGAGCCTTGGATTCCAATTCCAGCAGGAGGTGTCCATCCACTTTGGAGATCTATCATTTGAGTTGGTACTGTACAAAAAGTCCATCATTGAATAGTTGTACTACATCTTGCACTGGCCCACCTAACAACCTCCTGATAGATGCCGCTGTTTCACTATATTCGGCAAGAGCGATTGTGACTGTGTACCGGGTCGACTGCACGTTGTCACGTGGTCGCTCTCGGACCGACTCACAATCAGCCCGCAAACCACCCGTTCACGTGATCTGGGCACGAAAACGATCATATACAGCCAGACGTGACTCCGTACAGTGCCAGGACAATCCATCGGCTGTGTCATGGCGCGAACAACGGGAATTGGGACAGCATGACTCGAGTGAATCACGTCTGGCTGTATAACGATCACTATGCGACACCGGGGATTGTACCCTACGGCGATACGAAGTCACAGCAGTCCGTATCAGTAGCTTTTACGCGCCGGCGGCCGAACCGTCGGCCGATATGGGAGACGACAGTTTTCGGACCGAACGCGACAGCCTCGGGGAGATGCAGGTGCCGGCAGACGCCTACTGGGGCGCACAGACCCAGCGGGCCGTCGAGAACTTCCCGATCAGCGGGATCACGTTCGGCCGCCGGTTCGTGCGCGCGCTCGGGGTCGTCAAGAAGGCCGCGGCCCAGGCCAACCGCGACCTAGACCTGCTCGGCGAGGAGCGCGCCGACTGCATCATCGAGGCGGCCGACGAGGTGATCGCCGGCGAGCACGACGACCAGTTCCCGGTCGACGTGTTCCAGACCGGCTCTGGCACCTCCTCGAACATGAACGCAAACGAGGTGATCGCCAACCGCGCGACCGAACTGTACGGCGCCGAGTTGGGGAGCCGCGAGATCCACCCCAACGACCACGTCAACTACGGCCAGTCGAGCAACGACGTGATCCCGACGGCGATGCACGTCGCCAGCCTGGAGGCCGTCGAGCGCGGCGTCCTGCCCGCACTCGCCGCGCTGCGGGACGAACTCGCAGCCAAGGAGTCAGCGTTCGAGGATGTCGTGAAAACGGGGCGGACCCACCTCCAGGACGCGACGCCGATCACGCTCGGCCAGGAGTTCGGCGGCTACCGGGCGCAGGTCGAGAAGGGGATCGAGCGCGTTCGCGGGACGCGCGAGCACCTCTCGGAACTCGCACTCGGCGGCACCGCCGTCGGGACTGGACTGAACACCCACCCCGAGTTCCCGACGCTGGCCGCGGAGTACATCTCCGAGGAGACGAACATCGACTTCCGGGAGGCCGACAACCACTTCGAGGCGCAGGCCGCCCACGACGCGATGAGCGAGGCCCACGGCGCGCTGCGGACGGTGGCCGGGAGCCTCAACAAGATCGCCAACGACCTCCGCCTGCTGGCTTCCGGCCCGCGCAACGGCCTCGGCGAGGTCGACCAGCCCGAGAACCAGCCCGGGTCGTCGATCATGCCCGGCAAGATCAACCCCGTGGTCGCCGAGGCGGTCAATCAGGTCCACAAGCAGGTCGTCGGCAACGATGCCGCCGTCTCGGCGGGTGCCGCGGAGGGCCAGATCGACCTGAACCTCTACAAGCCGGTGCTGGCGCACAACTTCCTGCAGTCTGCCGACCTGATCGCCAACGGCAGCGAGACCTTCGCCGAGAAGTTCGTCGCCAAACTGGAGGCCGACCGCGAGCACTGCAAGCGCCAGGTCCAGCAGAGCATGGCGCTGGCGACGGCCCTCAACCCGGCGATCGGTTACGACAAGGCCAGCGAGGTCGCCAAGGCCGCGCTCAAGGAGGACAAGACCGTCCGCGAGGTCGCCGTCGAGAAGGGCTACCTCACCGAGGGGGAGGCCGACGAGGTGCTCGATCCCCGGAAGATGACCGAGCGTGTGATCCTCGGCGACGAGGACTGATCTCGTCGTAGGCGCCACCAGCGGATAGTGGTGATCGACCCACCTGACTTGTGAGATCGACGGAGGATTTATACGATCGTATAAACAAGCGACACACATGAGCACCGACAGGGAGTCCGTCCCCGTTTCGCTACCGTCGGAACTGGTACGTGAACTCGACGAACTCGTCGAGGAGGGAGTGTTCAGTTCGCGATCGGAGGCGTTGCGATACGGCGCCCGGTTGGTTGTTCGCGAGGAGCGCCTCGCCAGACTTCACCAAAGTACCGACCAGCGGGCGCGTGAAGACGTTCGGGAGCGGATGGACCGGAAACGTGTATCTTGATACAGACGTCATCCTCGCGCTGTTGAAAGTCGACGACTGGCTCGCGAGCCAGGTTGATCCAGCTACGCTCGCGGAACCAAAGACGTCAGTAGCGACAGCTATCGAGGTGCAGTACGTAATGGAAGACGAGTGGAACCGAGACCGTCTGTCGACGGTACACGACGCGATCGTTGACGAGGGTGTCGACCTTGTCCCACTGACTACTGACATGATGGACGAAGCAGGCTCACTCCGTCGGTCGTACGGTCGGATAAACGTTTTCGACGGAGTCCATCTCGGAGCAGCAAAGGCATATAACGAGCCGATCGTGTCGACGGACACGCTGTACCCGGAGATAGACGGAGTCAACCATATTGATCCGCGCGATCTGTGATCGGAATCGAACTACTCGACCCCTGGATGACCGAGCGGGTCAGCCTCGGCGACGAGACGTGATCCCCGGGCCATTGCTGTACGATGGTACAATACCGAACTGAATCCACTATATTCATTTAGTGGAAAAATACTTTTTTGGCTCTATCGTAGTGGCGTCCATGTCAGCGGAGACGGACGAGCAGGGACGGCTCTACCTCCCCAAAGAGCTGCGGGAAAAGTTCGGCGAAAAGTTCCAGATCGTCACGTACGAGGACCGAATCGAACTCCTTCCGGTCGCGGACGACCCCCTCGCCGCCGTCCGGGATGCAGCGGGCGAGCTGGCGGAGACGCCCATCGGCGAAATCGAACGCGACATCGACGCCCAGGCCGAAGCCGACGCCGGCGGGGACGGAACGGAGCAATGACCGTTTACGTCGAGACCGAAGCGGATTCCGCTGGAGCTCGACGGGGGTGAGTAGCGTTACGGTTTCGCTGCCGCCCGGCTCCCGCCCGTCCCCCAGCGCCAGTTTCTTACACTGAACCCGAGAACCCCGGTCCATGTCGTCCCTGAAGCGGTACGTAATCTACTGCGGCCTGCTCGCGCCGGTCGTCTCGCTCGGAAGCACCACCCTCGCGACAGTCCTCGCCCCGGCCTCGGAGTTCACCTGGCAGGCATACGCTCTCTCGGATCTGGGCCGGCCCGACGCGCGGACGTTCCTGCTGTTCAACGCCGGGCTGATCCTTGGCGGCGTGCTGGGACTGGCGTTCGCCTGGCCGCTGTGGCGCCGGAGCCGGAACCTGGTCGAACTGATCGGCACCGTCACGTTCGCGGTGACGGTCGTCGGCCTCGGGCTAGTCGGCGTCTTTCACCTCCCGAGGGACCTGCACGGTCCGGTCGCCCTGCTGTTTTTCGTCGGCGGGCCGGTCACACAGTGGCTCTACGGCGCCGGACAGGCACTCGCTGGGGACGGCCGGTTCGGCGCTGTCTCCACCGCACTGGGCCTCGTGCACGTCGCCGGCTGGCTTGGATGGATTCTGACGGTCGAGGACTGACGGCAGAGTGATAGGATTGTTGTGACTCGTTACCGCCGCCGATTCGCCATACTCCGGTCTCATATACACCCGGACGTGCTTCGCCTCGTGGTGATGACGCCATGTTTCTCGTCGATGGCGCAACCTACCTCCACAGGAGCGATCACAACAGTCAGTATCAGGCGCTTGCGTCCCCGTCAGCGTCAGTCGCGTCGCCGGTCCCACCCTCGCCGTCGTCGACATTCACGGATTCCGGTTCGTCGCTCCCTGCGCCGGCCTCGTCGACTTTCGGCAGGCGCACGTGGATCGTGCCGTCCGATTTGACGGTGGCGGTCGCGCGCGTCGGGTCGACGGTCGCCTCCGACGGGAGGTCGACCCGCCCGTCGAGCGACAGCCCGCGGCCGGGGAACTGCATCTCGAACCCCTCGTAGAACTCCCGGAAGCGGTCGATCCGGACGACGATAGCGCCGTCGTCGTACCGCACCTGGACGTCGCTTTTCGCCGCCCCCGGGGCGTCGAAGACGGCGAGGTAGGCGTCGTCGCTCTCCAGCAGGTCGACCGGAAGCGGCCGGCGCTCCTGTGCCCGCCCGACCGTCCGCCCGATGGATTCGAGCACCCGGGAGCCGATGGTGTCGCCCAGCTCCTTGATCACAGTTCGACCTCCGTGAGCGAGTCCGTCCGCCCGCAGTACGGACACGCGAAATCGTCCAGGCCGACGCTGTCGGGCATGTCGTAGGTGTAGTGCAGTTCGAACATGTCGAGTTCGCAGGTGTCGTCGTTGCAGACGATTTCGAGTGTGGCCGGCATGCCCGCCCCTACGGAGTGATTGCCCTTCAACGATGGGGTCAGCGCCCGGACAGCCGCCGGGGCCACGACGGGCATCTGTCGCTCGCAGGGTAAGATTCAATTGTGCGGGCTCAGTAAAGGCGGGCATGGCAGAGATACTCGCGGAGAATCTGTCCGGTAAAGCTGTAATGGGCTCGGACGGCGCCGAGCTCGGCATGCTGTACAACATTACGATGGATCTGGAGACGGGTCGGCTCGACCATCTGGTCGTCGACCCCGACGAGAGCTACGCCTCCACGGAGTTCGACACAGACCAGCAGGGCCGCTCCCTGATCCCGGTCAGCCGGGTCCAGGCGGTCAAAGACCACATGATCATCGAGCGCTAGTCGAATGTACGTTCTCGATTCGTCCGCTTTTATCAACGAGTTTCACACCGAGGAGACGATCGCGTCGGTGCCGCTCGTCCGCGAGGAACTCGAAGACGAGAGCGCCTACCGGTTCGACGCGCTCGAAGGGTCGGGCATGCACCTGCACATCCCGGACGCGGAGACCGTCGAGCGGATCGAACGGGCGGCCCGGGAAACGGGGGACTTCGACGAGCTCTCGCGGACCGACGTCCGGCTGATCGCCGCGGCGTTCGAACTGGACGGCTCGCTCGTCACCGACGACTACGCGATGCAGAACGTCGCCGAGAAGCTCAACGTCGCCGTCGAGGTGATCGCCCGCGACGGGATCGAGGAACAGCGCGCCTGGACGTTCCAGTGCCAGGGCTGCGGTCGGGAGTTCGACGATAACCACGACCGCTGTCCGATCTGCGGGAGCACGCTCTCGCGCAAGAACCCGGCCTAGCGGGAGGCCGACACCTCTTCGTCCAGGTTTTCCAGCCCGAGTTCGACCAGCTGGCGGAGGGTCTCCTCCTCTGTCAGGTCGAACTTCCGGGCTAGCCGCCTGATCTCCTGTGCACGACCGTCCTCACAGACGATCGTGAAGCGAGTCGGCATGCGATCTGATAGCCTGCGCAGGAATGTAAACACTTGTCAGACGCCCGACTGACACGACGGCGCCTCGCCGCCATCCGCGACAGCCCGCCGGGGCGCGACACAGCTCATATGGTCGTGCGTGATACGGTCGTTCGTGACTATACAGCCAGACGTGATTTACTCAAGCCGTGCCATCCCAAATCTCGTTTTCGGGGCACGACACAGCCGATGGACTGTCGTGGCACTGTCCGGAGTCACGTCTGGCTGTATATTATTGGAACTGCCTCGTCATATCGGGCGTTTGCCGGGCTGTGGCGCACGAACTGTGACACCGTAGCGGTACAGAGTCACGCACGACCGTCTCAGAGGCCGCCAGTCGCTTCGAGGTACAGCAGCGCGTAGATCGACACGTTCCACAGCGCGTGCATCGCGATCGGAACGAACAGGTTCTGGGTGAACTCGTAGGCGGCGCCGAGAGTGAGGCCGGCCGCGGCCGCGATGGCGACGTACACGAGCTGGCTGCCCGACCCCACGAGGGCGACGTAGTGGACCAGCCCAAAGACGGCCGACGCAGCCAGGACGCCGGGGACGATGCCGTACGCGCGGCGGAACCGGCCCTGGACGAGCCCGCGGAACAACAGCTCCTCGGCGGGGGCGTTCAACAGGACGACCACTGGGATCATGAACAGGTACAGGCCGGGGCTGTCCTTTCCGGCCTCGACCGCGGCGTTGTCGGCTGGTTCGAGGCCGAACTGCGCGAACAACGACTCCAGCGCGCTCAGCGATCCCACGAGGACGACGAATCCGACGACGATCACCGCGACGCTGCGCAGGGAGGGTACGCCCGCCGGGACGAGCGAGCGACAGTCCTGCCAGACGACGTAGCCCACACAGACCAGCAGGAACGACGCGAAGTGCACGCTCGTCGAGGTGACGTTCACCGCAACTGGCGCCGACTCCTCGGTCAGCCCCGCGCCCGACAGCAGGCCGCGCGATAGCCCGACAAGCACGATTCCGACCATGAACGCGCCGGCGACCAGAAGCAGCGAGTGCGTGATCGCGCGCGTCCGCTCCTCGTGGCTGCCGAAGCGGAACAGCGGCCGCTCCGGCTCGGCGTCGACGACCGCGGGCTCACCCGCAGAGTCTGTCGTCATCGGCTCGTCTCCCCGTACTGGCTTCAGCATCAAGATTGCACCGGTGTCTCTCTCGCCTCGACGCTCCGGGGGAGCCCCGACTTCTCTGTCTCACTCCACGACGAGGCGTTCCTTCCGGGCGACGGCCTCGGCTTCCTCGAACTCGCCGCCGCCCAGCAGGCCGCGTGCGGCGCGTTTCCCCCACTCGACGGCGGGCTGGGTGAACGTGTCGACCCCGTACAGCTCGCCGGCGAGGATGCAGGCGGCCTCCAGCCCGTACAGCAGTCGGCCGACCCCGGCCGCGTCGAGGCTGTCGACCTCGATCCGGACGTTCGGCCGGCCTGCCGCCGCCAGGCTCGCCTCCGTCGCCTCGAACTCCGCGTCCAGCAGCTCCCCCAGCCCCGTCCCGCCGAGATACGCGAGGTCGTCGATCTCGGTTTCGGGAATCTCGCGGTCGGCTCGCTCGCGCGCCCGGACGAACGTCACCAGCTTGTCCCGCGGTCCGGCGCGGTACAGCTGCAGCTGGGAGTGCTGGTCGGTCGCGCCGAGCGCGCGCACGGGCGTCTGACCCTGCCCGTCCTTGCCCAGGCTCTCGGCCCACAGCTGTGCGAACCACTCTGCGAACGGCTCCAGCCGCTCGGCGTAGGGCAGCATCGCGTTGACGGTCGCCCCGCGCTGGTCGAGCGCGTACGCGACCGCGCCGTAGGCGTACGCGGGGCAGTCGAACAGCGAGTACGAGAGCGTTTCGGCGGCGTCCCTGCCGCCGGCGAGCACCGCCTCGACGTCGTGGCCCTGGATCGCCGCCGGGACGAGGCCGACCGTCGACAGGGCGGCGTACCGGCCGGGGACGCCGTCGGGCACCGGCAGCACCGGCAAGTCGTGGCGCTCGACCAGCGCGCGGAGCGGCCCATCCTCGCCCGTGGTGACGACCGTCCGCTCGCGCCAGTCGACGCCCGCCCGGTCCATCGCCTCCCGCACCACGAGGAAGTTCGCCAGCGTCTCGGCGGTCATCCCGGAGCGGGAGACGACGTTGACCGCCGTCCGCGACAGGTCGATCCCGTCCAGCAGCGCCGTCGTGTGTTCGGGGTCGACGTTGTCCAGCACGTAGTGCTCGGCGGTCGCCCGCTCGGCCCCGAGTGCCGTCGACACCGTCGCCGCGCCCAGCGCGCTGCCGCCGATGCCGACGGTGAGGACGGCGTCGCTATCGGCGACCGGCGCGACCGCATCCCTGATCGCCGCCGGATCGGTCGTCTCGGGGAGATTCAGCGCCGCGTACCCGAACTCGTCGTCCGCACGGCCCGCGCTGATGCGGTCGTGTGCGTCTCCGACGCGCTCGTCGAGGCGTTCCAGTTCGTCCCGGCTGAGGCCCGGATCGGCCACGGCCGCCAGGGCGTTCCCGATGTCCACTCTCATACTCCCGTTCTCGACCGGCACGCTGTTAGCTCTCACGGCTCATAGTCAGACTGCCGGTATGGGGCGTTGCACGTCCAGGATCAGTTCGGCAAAGGGCGTCATCAGCCCTCGTCGAACAGCGTCTCGCCCTCGACCATGTGCTCGGCGACGGCGTCCATATCCAGCGTGACGCCGAGGCCGGGCTCCTCGGAGACGGTGACGTAGCCGTCCTCGATGACGGACTCGTTGACGAGGTCGCTCCACCAGTCGAGTTCGTAGCTGTGGAACTCCACCGCGAGCGCGTTGGGAATGGCCGCGCCGACGTGGGCACTGGCCATCGTCGCCACCGGCGAGGAGACGTTGTGCATCGCCACCGGGACGTAGTACTGGTTCGCCACGTCCGCGATCGTGCGGGTCTCGCGCATCCCGCCGACCTTCGGCATGTCCGGCGCGACGATGTCGACGGCCTGCTGTTCGAGCAGGCGGCGGTGCTCGGTGACGCGGTAGCGGTTCTCGCCGGCCGCGATCGGCGTCGTCGTCGCCTCCGTGACCGCCGCCTGGACGTCGAGGTTCTCCGGCGGGACCGGATCTTCGAGCCACCAGACGTCGTACTCCTCGAGCGCGTCGGCGAGCCGGTCGGCGGAGTTTTTCGAGAACGTCCAGTGACAGTCGAATGCGACGTCGGCCCGGTCTTTCACGCGCTCGGTCACCTCCCGGACGATCGCTTCCTTGTGGCGGATCTCGCCCGGCCGGAGGTGGCGGTTGGCGCGGTCCTTCTCCAGGCCCGACGGCACGTCGAGGTCGAACTTCAGCGCGTCGTAGCCCAGTTCGTCGACGACCCGCTCGGCCTCGTCGGCGCAGGCCGCGGGGTCGGCCTCCTGTTCGGTGTGGCAATCGCAGTAGACGCGCACCTCGTCGCGGTACTTCCCGCCGAGGAGCTGGTAGGCCGGCACGTCCAGCAGCGTCCCGGCGAGGTCGTGCAGCGCCACCTCGATCCCCGAGATGGCCGTCACGGTCACGCCCTCGACGGAGCCCTCGCCGGACATCTTCTGGACCAGGTGCTCGTACAGGCGGTCGACGTCCAGCGGGTTCTCGCCGACGATGAACGGCGTCATCCGGTCGATCAACTCGGGGACGCCCGCCCCCCAGTACGCCTCGCCGGTGCCGACAACGCCCGCGTCCGTGTACACCCGCACGAGCGTCCACGGGAAGTTGCCGTCGACCATCGTCGTCTGGATGTCCGTGATCTCGACGTCGCGAGCCCCTCGCGAGTCTGTTACGCCCATCGCCTCCGAGGAGAGATCCCGCATCGTGTACTCCGCGTTCGGATCGCGCAACTGCCGGTAATCCCTGGTCATGGGCTATCCTCTGTCGTGGACCGCCATAGTTCTGATGTCTTACTCGCGTCCGAGTAATCTTTCATACAATCACCGTCCCGTCGGCAGTCTCGGTCGTCCCGTAGCCGAACTCGTTTGCCGCCTCGCCGTCGTAGCTGTGCCCGAGACAGCCCGCGAGCGCGCCCAGCAGCGCCGTCCCCGCGCCGGCGAGGTACATCCGTCTGTCCACCATCGCCGGATCTTGGGCACGAGCGGTGAAAAGTCCGACGCGCACCCCACCCGCCGTATCCGGTAGAGTTTCGTGGGTGAACGCCCACAGCACACACGATGAGAGAGCGCCTGCGCGAGGTGCTGCCACACTACCTCGCGATGTTCATGCTGATCTGGCTCGTGCTCGGCATCGTCCGGCGCAACGTCGGCCAGCTCGACTTCTGGGTCGAGATCCTGGTGCTGACGCTGGTCTGTTTCGCGTACATGCTGCTGGTGCAGGCCCTCGGCATCGCGCCGAGTCACTGGCAGGGCGGGTTCGGCGACCGACCCCCCGAAGAGTGACGGAGAACACGGCATTCCGGCGGCTGACGGCGTCCCAGACGCTCTAGAATTTACTCAGAAACCGGTAAATATTTTTCCCCGTGCGATCTACTGTGGGTATGAAAGCCATCGGCATCCGAACGGGCGCGAGCGAGCCCGAGTTGCTGGAGGTTCCGCGACCCGACCCGGAATCGGGCCAGGCGCTGGTCCGGACGCTCCGGGTGGGAGTCGACGGGACCGACCGCGAGGTGATCGAGGGGGGCCACGGCGGCTTTCCCGAGGGCGAGGACTACCTCGTGCTCGGCCACGAGGCCGTCGGGGTCGTCGAAGACCCGAACGGCACCCGCTTCGAAGCCGGGGACGTCGTTGTGCCGACCGTCCGCCGGCCGCCGGCCGGGGGGGAGAACGGCTACTTCGCCCGCGGCGAGGCGGACATGGCGCCGCCCGAGAAGACCGTCGAGCGCGGCATCGACGGCGCCCACGGGTTCATGAGCGAGTACTTCCTCAGCGAGGAGCGGTTCCTGATCGAGGCCCCCCCGGAACTCGCCCCGCGGGGGTTTCTGATCGAGCCGATCAGCATCACCGAGAAGGCGCTCGAACTGGCCTACGCCGCCCGCTCGACGTTCGAGTGGGAGCCCGACACCGCGGCGGTGCTGGGCAACGGCTCACTGGGGCTGCTCACCGTCGCGATGCTGGCCCGGGAGATGGACGTCTACTGCCTGGGCCGGCGCGACCGGCCGGATCCAACCATCGATTTCATCGAGGCGCAGGGCGGGACGTACGTCGACTCCCGGAAGACGCCGGTCGAGCAGATTCCCGAGGAGTACGAACCCGTCGACCTGGTGTACGAGGCGACTGGGTACGCGAAACACGCCATCACGAGCCTGTACGCGCTCGCGCCGAACGGCGTCGCGGCGCTGCTGGGCATCCCCGGGGACTGGGAGTTCGAGATCGACGGCGGCCGCTTCCAACGGGAGTTCGTGATGGAGAACAAGGCGATGGTCGGCAGCGTGAACTCGGGGCCCGAACAGTTCCGGGCGGCGACCGGGACGCTCGCGGACCTTCCCGCGGACGCGCTCGACGACCTCGTGACACGGGTCGTCGACTACCGAAAGTTCGAGGGTGCGTTCGAGCAGTCAGACGACGTGATCAAGACCGCCGTCCAGTTCGGGGAGCGATGAGCGGGTCGACAGACCTCCCGACGGCAGCGAGCATGGGCAGGCTATTTATCCGTCTGCCACGAGGGCCCTGACATGGACGAGGACGACATGTACAGGCAGCTCGAAGCGGTGGGGGCGCAGTTCGACTTCGGGGAGTACGAGGCGAAGGCGTACGTCACGATCCTCGAACACGGCAGCCTCACTGCGCCGGAGGTCGCCGAGAAGACGGACATCCCGCAGCCGCGGGTGTACGACACCGTCAGGAGCCTCGCGGACAACGGCCTGATCGAACTCCACGAATCCCGGCCGATGCGGGTGGTCGCGGTCGATCCCGAGGACGCCTTCACCGACATCCGCTCGACGCTCGACGACCTCGTCACGGACCTCTCCGAGCGGTTCCGCGCGCCGGCCCGGGACGCCGAAGCAGTGTCGTTCGTCACCTCCCGGCAGACGATCCGCCGGTACCTCGAGGATGTCATCTCCACCGCGGAGTACGAACTCGTGATCTCGCTGACGCCGAGCCTCCTCTCGCGGTACGAGGAGGAACTGATCGAGCGCCGCGAGGCCGGCGTCACCATCGAGCTGCTGGTCGCGCCGGCCGTGGACATCCCCGACCCCGAGGAGTACGACTACACGAAGGTCGCGACGACGACCCGCGCCCGCCGCGGGGTGACGACGCCGGTCGTCGCCGTCGCCGACGGCAGCTACTCGGTGTACACCCCCAACGACGCGCTCGACGCCGGCGACGAGAGCTACGGCGTGATCTTCAGCCGCTCCGAACTCGGGTTCCTGGTGTCGGCGTTTCTCAACACTGTGGTCTGGAGCTCCTCGAAGAAGATCGCCGAGCCGGCGGACGAGCTCCCGTTCCCCCGACGGTACGCGACCATGCGCCGCTGCGTCCAGGATCTGGTCGGCACGAACGGCGAGCTGTACGCCACCGTCGAGGGCCGCGACGTCGAAACTGCCGAGTGGGCCACCGTCTCCGGCCGCGTCGTCGACGTCTCGGCCGGCACCAACCGCGAAACGGCGTCGATCACGATCGACAGCGACGATGGCCGCGTCGCCGTCGGCGGACAGCTTGCCGCCCTCGAGGACGTCGAATCCTACGAGATCGCCGTCGGCCGCGACGAACCACCCGAACTGGACCTGACCTGATCGCCGCTGATAGTGATTATTGTGAGTCATTCCGGGATCGATCGCACGACTGCGTGCGGTCGACCCGGTACACAGTCACAATAATCACTATGAGGCGCTGTTCAAAATAATAATTCATCTCCGAGTAAATTCGTAGCACTTAACTAGCGTTCGATACAACTACCAGGTATGGGACTAGACACAGTTCTCGTCGCAGTCGGCGACAAGGACAAGGATCGACTTGAAGCGCTCGCCGCGACGGCGGCCGACATCGCGGAGCCGGCCGGTGCGACGGTGGAGCTGGCGCACGTGTTCACCGAGGAGGAGTACGAGCGCGCGAAAGACCAGCTGGATTTCGACGACCAGAGCGAGGTGACTCCGGCCGAGGTCGCCAAGCGGTACGTGACGATCAGGGAGATGGGGGACCGCCTGGACGAGGCTGGCGTGCGTTTTGGCTGGCACGGGAGCCTGAGCAACGGCACCTCCGAGGGCGAGCGGATCGTCGAACTGGCGGAGACGGTCGACGCCGACCTGATCGTCGTCGGCGGCCGCAAGCGTTCGCCGGCCGGGAAGGCGATCTTCGGCTCGACCGCCCAGGAGGTCATGCTCAACTCCCCCTGTCCGGTGACGTTCGTCCGCGGCGACTGATCCGAGCTCCGGGCCACCGCCAGAGCTAACTGGCAACGCGCCGACTCGGGACTGTGCAGTATACACAGCTCGGCTCGACGGGCCTCGAGGTTTCGCGGCTCTGTCTGGGCTGTATGAACTTCGGCAGCGACGCGGCGTGGATGCTCGACGACCGGGGGGAAAGCGTCGATCTCATCCACCGCGCACTCGACGGCGGCATCAACTTTCTGGACACCGCCAACGTCTACTCACACGGCGAGTCCGAGGAGATCGTCGGCGAGGCCATCGCCAGCCGCAACCGCGAGGAACTCGTCGTGGCGACGAAGGTGTTCGGCGAGATGCGCGACGGGCCCAACGGCAGCGGGCTCTCGCGGAAGCACATCATCGACCAGGCGTACGCGAGCATCGACCGCCTTGGGGTCGAGTACATCGACCTCTACCAGATCCACCGCTTCGACGAGGGCACGCCGGTCGAGGAGACGCTGTCGGCGCTGACCCACCTCGTCGACGAGGGCGTGGTCCGCTATCTGGGCGCGAGCACGATGAGCAGCTACCAGTTTGCGAAAATGCTGTACACCGCTGACCTCGGGGGGGACGAGCGGTTCGTCTCGATGCAGCCCGAGTACAACGCCGTCGACAGACACGAGGAGGCGAACCTCCTGCCCGTCTGCGAGGGCGAGAACATCGGTGTAATCCCGTGGTCGCCGCTGGCGGGCGGGTTCCTGACGGGCAAGTACGACCGCGACGGCGACGTGCCGGAGGGGACGCGGGCGGCCGACGACGAGTACACGCAAAACCGGTTCCGCGAGGAGAACTGGGCGGTGCTGGACGAGATCGAGGCGATCGCCGACGCGCGGGACGCGTCGATGGCGCAGGTCGCGCTCGCGTGGCTGCTCGCACGGGACGTCGTCGACGCGCCGATCATCGGCCCGCGGACCGAGGAGCACCTCGACGACGCGCTCGGTGCGGTCGACCTCTCGCTCGACGCCGATGAGGTCGAGCGCATCGCGGCGCCGAAGACGCCGCGCTGGCCGGCACCGGACAAGGATACCTGACGGCCCCGACGCAGGGGCGTCCGCCCGCGCGGTGGGGAATCAGTGCTGGAACAGGTCCCGGTGGACCGCGACGTAGAGCGCGACGACGAGCGCGACGACCATGCCGATCGCGTCCGCCTGTACGATCCGGACGACCGCACTGAGCAGGTACAGCGCGATGGTGGCGTACCACGCCCACGGCGTGAGCCCTACGAGGGCGAGCATCGTCACCGCCTGGGCGAGGGCCAGGACCACGAGTCCGGCCCCGAGCGCCGTCCCGACAGCCCCGGCGGCGAGCAGGCTCACGCCAGCCAGCAGGGAGAACACGGCGCCGAGGAGGCCGAGCACCGCGATCACCCAAATGCCCGTCGGCGTCTCCGGCGCGTCGCTGTAGGTCGGCTGGTCCACGGACCGGGAATCGTCGGTCACCATATGCGACTGTCAGTCGGAGTGATTAAAAAGCACGTCGGTAGCTCAAATCGCCACTTGACTGATACTGTCGGACGTGACTCTGTGGAATGGCAAGACACGCAAACCGATGTATTCACACGTTTCAGCACAATTCCGCGGTGGAACTCTCCACGTACTCACGTCCGACAGTATAACTGTGGACGGCTGATCGCGGCTCCGGCGTACGTCGTCGTCAACCGCGCCCCGCCAGCCACTCCTCGGCCACGCGGGGGAACAGCAGCATCGCGAGCGCGGCGACACCGACCGACCAGAGCAGACCCAGCGGCTCCACCCCGGTGACGTCGGCCAGCGCGAGGCCGCCGAACGAGGAAACGGCGAACGTGAGGTTGAAATAGCCCAGCCGGAGTCCCAGCAGCGTCGGCGCGAGCGTCACCCACCCGGGAGTGTCGGTGGCGAGCGGTTGGATCCAGCCGCCGCGGACCAGCGTGCCCACGAGGGTCATCGTCAGCCAGGCCACCGTTGCCATCGCCGTCACGTCGAGAAACGCCGTCGTGGGGTACGCCCAGACGAACAAAAGTACCGGGAGGCTGATGACCGACACCTCGCCGTAGATCCGGACGACGTCGTGGAGGAACACGCCGTAGCCGTCCCTCTCTCGCCGGGAGAGGTGGCCATAGCCGTACCAGATCTGGCGGGTCCCCGACTCCGCCGCGGCCGTCTCCCGACCCCGCGGGCCGCGACGCCGCGACGACCGCTCGCCGCCCGCCGCCCGCTCTCCCGGGGATCGGCGCCCGTAGTTGCCCCGGCCGCCTGGACTGCTCATGTGCTATGTTGGACACTCCCGTGCATAATAGTCACGCACGACCGTCTCATAGTGATTAGTGCGACTGTTTTCCAGTTCGACCGCATGCCGTCGTGCGGTCGATACTGTAACGACTCGCACTAGTCACTATCAGCACTCATCTCCCAACAGGAGAACTGTTTCCTAGTCGAACTCGAACAGCACCGTCTCACAGTCCACGCAGGCCAGCACAGGCTGTTCGGGGTTCGCCTGTACCGACCCGGGGCCGCCACAGCAGTTCTGGATCGTCGTCTCCTCGACATCGCCGCCACAGGCGGGACAGGAGGGCAGGAACACGCGCAGCGGGTGGGCTGCCGGCCCGGCCAGCGAGGGGTCGAGACCCGAGTCGGCGAGCGTCTCGCTGGCGGCCGTCTCGGCGATCGCAACCGCGGGGCGCAGCCAGACGTCCCGTTCGCCGGCGATCAGGATCCGATCGTTGTACGCACCGCTCTCGACGTCGCCGGCCGCGGCGTCGGCAGCCCGCGTCGCCAGCGCGTCGGTCGACAGTGCCCGCAACCGTTCTATTCGCTCGACCCACGCGTCCGCGAACTCGGGGTCCAGCAGCAGGTCCTCCCCCTCCGGCACTAGCACGCCGGCCTCGACCAGCGCCGTCAGCAGTTCCTCCGGATCGGGGTCTGCCGGCGCCTCGTCTTCCGCATCGCCGAGCGAACCGCCCCCGACCGGCCCGTCCGCGCCGGGGTAACCGTGACCGAAATCGACCGGGAGCGGGTCGACCAGCCGGGGTGCGATCTGGGGGGTTCCCGGGAGCAAGTAGCCTCGGAGGGCGACTGCGAGCGTTCCCACGACCGCGACGAGCAGCGCGAGCAGCCGGTCGACCAGCAGGAGAACCGCAGCCAGCACCGCTACGATTGCGAGATTGAGCACCGTACACGGCCAGCAGCGGTTCTCGCCGGTGTACGCCGGCTGCCTGACCCGCTCCAGGAACCTGTCGAGCTGTTTCATTGTCTCTCCAGGGGACGCCGCCGGTAAAATCATTGTCGGCTATACGCGCTGGGTTGGTTTCAGAACGGGATCGCCGTGCACCAGCTGGTAGGCGGTGGGGAACCCGGCGAGTCCGACCACCTGGACGACGCTGCCGAGCAGCACTAGCCACCACGAGCTGGCAGTGTGGACCGCGTGCGCGACACCCATCGTTGCGAGAAAGAACACTGCGCTGAAGTAGACGAGACGAAGCGGGAGCGACGTCAGTTCCGAACGCCGGGGCCAGGTCCCGACGTCAACGGCCTCGTTGCGAAAGACCGCGACCGCGATACTCCCCGCCGCAATGGCCTGGAGTCCCGCGATCGGAACGGCATCGGGATAAACCCGCTGGGCCACGATCAACACGATGAACGTCGGTGTGGACAGTACCGACAGCTCCATTCCACCGAAGAACACCTGTTCCAGCCACCCCAGCGTGCCCAGGTTTCCGTCGCTCACGCCAGCCCTCCAGTACCCGGCCCCCGGCCGTCTGTCTGTCCTCGCATGTCAGTACCTGATGGTGTTGACGCCGAGCCGTCTTAAACGGTTCGCAACTCGTAATATAGATAAAATGAAATATAATACTAAGTATGATTCGTCACTCTCGGGGCGGTTTCAGCTCGATTAGTGAGTTGTTATGCACCCGGACGTGATTCGCCTCATAGTGGTTGTTGTGATTGTTTTCAGAGTGCCCCGGAAAAACAAGGATTTCGGGGCTTGAACCGTCGGTATTGTGTCTGCCCGGCGGCAAAGAGTCACAACAACCACTATCAGTCATCTCGACACAGCTCGGGACTGTCAGGGTCAGTACTCGTGGATATCGTGTCCTGACGTGTCACAGAGTCACGTCCGGGTGTATATCGTGTCCTGACGTGTCACAGAGTCACGTCCGGCTGTACAGTGCTTGCCCGGTCAGGTATGTTTTAATGTACGCCCGTACCCAGTATAGAACTCGCAAGCACTCATCACGTTATATCGTATTTCATATCTATAACTATACAAACAAAAATTATAAATCGTGTAGAGATAAACAACAACACCTGTGATGGTTAATCAAGAAACAGGACGAACCGACGTGTCGAGGAAAGTGTCGCGGCGACGGTTCCTGGGGGCAACAGGAGCGACAGGTGTGGCGCTCGGCATCGCCGGCTGTGTCGGCGGCGACGATAGTGACGGCGGCGACGAGATCGACCCCGAGGCGGACATCGAGGAGGACGTCACGATCGAGCTCACGATGGACGGGGACTTCGCGGACGCCCAGGGCGCGATCCGCGAGGCGCTGTCGAACGCGGGCCTGGACGAGAATATCACCGTCGACATCCTGCCGGGTGACTTCGAGACGGGCGCCCGGCGGTCCGATTTCACGGCCGCGCTCGACGCGAACCGGTCGAGTCCGGACATCTTTATGATGGACTCCGGCTGGACGATCCCGTTCATCGTCCGCGAGCAGGTGCTCAACCTGGAGGAGGCACTGACCAGCGACACGCTGGACTACGCGAAAAGCGACTACCTCCCGGCGACGATCAGCACGGCGAGCCACCCGGAGACCGGAAACCTCTACGGGCTGCCGCTGTTCCCGGACTACCCGGTGATGCAGTACCGCAGGGATCTGGTCGAGGAGGCCGGGTACAACCCCGGCGAGGACAACTGGGCGACCGAGCCGATCTCCTGGCAGGAGTTCGCCGAGATCGTCGCCGACGTCTGGGAGTACCACGGCCAGGACGCCTACAACTACGGGTTCACCACGCAGGGGGACAACTACGAGGGGACGTCCTGTTGTACGTTCAACGAGATGATGACGTCGTTCGGCGGCGCCTACTTCGGCGACCACGAGAACCTGTTCGGCCCAGTCGGCGAGCGGCCGATCACCGTCGACGACGAGGCTGTCGTCGAGACGATCCAGGTGATGCGGTCGTTCATGTACGGGCCGGACGCGGACGACGCACATCCGGACTACCCCCAGATCAGCACCTCCGACCTCGTGGAGTTCACGGAGGAACCGTCGCGGGAGCCGTTCACCGCCGGCAACGCTATCTTCCACCGCAACTGGCCGTACTCGGTCAGGATCAACGACGAGGAGTACGGCGACGACTTCGACATCATGCCGATGCCCTACGGCGTCGAGGAGGGCGAGGGGAACTTCAGCGGGACCGGCGGCACGAATTCGGCGCTCGGCGGCTGGCACCTCACTGTCAACCCGAACTCGGACAACCCCAGCGCGGCGGTGCAGGTGCTGGAGGCGTTCGCCAACGAGAGCGTGATGAACACGCTGTTCAAGGAAGGGGGCTGGCTCCCGCCGGACCCGAGTGTGACCGAGGCTGCCGACGAGAGCGTGGCCGGCAGCATGGCCCAGTATCTAGATACGATGGCCGTCGCGGGCGAGAACACCGTGCCGCGGCCGGTGACTGTCGTCTGGCCCGACCAGTCGCCGCTGATCTCCGGGGAGATCCACGCCGCCTACACCGGGGACAAGACGGCTGACAGCGCGATGTCGGACCTCGTCGGCCAACTCGAGGACGCGGAGCAGGTATAGGAGACGGATCAGCGAATGAGCACTGACACTCAAAACGACGGGGACAGTGGGCGGCTCGTCATGCGCCCGCTGAACCGTCTCGAAACCGTCAGCGAGCAGGTGTACGCGTACGTTCTCCTGATCCCCGCGGCCGTCTTGCTCGGCTTCATCGCCTTTTACCCGCTGTTGAACACGCTGTGGTTCTCGTTGCTCGGGGACGACGTGTTTAGCCCTGATCCGTTCGGGGAGTTCAACGGGTTCGGGAACTACGCGGATCTGCTGGCGGGCGAGGCACAGCTGCCCCAGCAGTTCCTCGACGTCGGCCTCAGCGGCTCGTTCCCGTTCGTCGAGATGGGGACACCGTTTCTACAGCAGGCGCTGTTCGTGACGCTCGCGTTCGCGATCATCAGCGTGCTGTTCGAGACGCTGATCGGGTTCGGCCAGGCGTACGTGATCGACCAGGACTTCCGGGGCCGCCGGTGGGTCCGCGTCGCCATCATCATCCCGTACGCGCTGCCGATCGTCATCCAGGCGATGATCTTCTACCTCATGTTCAACCCGACGATCGGCTGGGCAACAGACCTGATGCAGGCGATCGGCGTGTTCGGCGACAACCCGCTGGCGAGCAGCCGCGACTCGTTTTTCATCGTGCTCGTCGCGGACATCTGGAAGACCTCGGCGTTCATGGCGCTGTTGATCCTCGCAGGGCTCCAGAGCGTCGACCGCAGCCTCTACGACGTGGCGAAGGTCTCGGGCGCCTCGCCCTGGCAGCAGTTCAAGTACATCACGTTCCCGATCGTCCTGCCGGCGCTTCTGGTCGCGATGTTGTTCCGGACGATGGACGCGATGCGCATCTACGGGCTGGTCGACGCGACGGCCGGCTGCGAGCAGGTGCCGTCGATGACGTGTCTGGTGATCACCGCGCTCCAGGGGTCGCGCCGCTGGGCGACGGCCTCGGCCGTCGCGTTCCTGACGGCGATCGTCATCGGCCTGCTGGTCATCGTCTATCTCATCGGACTCCGGGGCAGCGAGGGAGGTGTTGCCTGAGATGAGCGCCGACGACGAACATCCCGACCTCGCGGCGATGGAACAGGCCCAGGAGCCCGACCTGGACCGCGGCCCCGTCGAGGCGTGGGCCGCGAAGATGATCTCGAACCCCGACCGGGCGTACAGGGCGATGTTCTACACCGCGACGGTGTTCTTCCTGGTCACCACGCTGTTCCCGTTCTACTGGCTGTTCATGGTCGCGATCACGCCGGGGCGTGAACTGTCGGAGGTCGGCGCCCTGACGCCGGGCGGGTTCGACCCGACGTCGTTCATCACGATCTTCACCCGGCTGCCGTTCCACCGGTACGTGTTCAACAGCTTCCTGATCGCCACCGTCGCGACTGTCATCGTGCTGTTCGTCGCGAGCCTGGCGGGCTACGTGTTCGGCCGGCTGCGGTTCCGCGGGAGGAACCCGCTCCTCCTGCTCGTGCTGGTCACGTCGTTTTTCCCGCCGGCGGCGTTTTTCGTCCCGCTGAACCGGCTGTTCAACACCCAGGTGGCGGTGCTGGAGCCGATCATGTCGGAGGGGACGCTGTACAACACGCCGTACGCGATCTTCATCCCGGTGTCGGCGATCTTCCTCCCGCTGTCTATCTTCATCCTGATGACGTTCTACTCGCAGATCCCCGACGGGCTCGAGGACGCCGCACGGATCGAGGGGACGACACGCATCGGTGCGCTGTTCCGGGTCATCGTGCCGCTGTCGGCGCCCGGCGTCGCGACCGCCGGCGTCCTGACGTTCATCACCGTCTACAACGAGTACTTCTTCTCGTCGCTGATGACCGACGGCCGGCCGGAGAACTGGGCCCCGATGCTCGAAGGGATTCTCGCCTTCCAGGGGCAGTACGAGGTGGACTTCCACCTCATGGCTGCGGCGAGTATCGTCGCCGTGTTGCCGGTCGCGATTCTGGTCATCGTCGCACAGGAAAAGATCGTCAGCGGCCTCACCGCAGGAGCAGTCAAGGAGTAAACATGGCACGAGTCAAACTCGAAAACGTCACGAAACAGTACGAAGACGTAACGGCAGTCGACGACATGAACCTCGAGATCAAGGACGGCGAGTTCGTCACCTTCGTCGGTCCATCGGGCTGCGGGAAGTCGACGACGATGGAGACGATCGCCGGGCTGACGATCCCGACCGACGGGGGGATCTACATCGGCAACGAGAACGTGACGAGAAAGCCGCCGAAAGACCGGGGGATCTCGATGGTGTTCCAGAACATCGCGCTGTTCCCCCACATGGACGTGTACGACAACATCTCCTTTGGCCTCCGGCTCCGGAAGTACGACCAGGAGGAGATCGACCAGCGCGTCGAGAACGCGGCGGACGTCGTCCAGCTCGAGGGGATGATGGACCGCATGCCCGAGGAGATGTCGGGCGGACAGCGCCAGCGCGTCG
Organism: Halobacteriales archaeon QS_4_66_20; assembly: GCA_003021015.1. Taxonomy (GTDB): domain Archaea; phylum Halobacteriota; class Halobacteria; order Halobacteriales; family Haloarculaceae; genus Halovenus. Next base: position 31,293 of record PXRK01000046.1, read on the forward strand.
CGATCGCACGCGCTATCGTCCGCAACCCGCGGGTGTTCCTGATGGACGAACCGCTCGCGAACCTCGACGCCGAACTGCGAGTGCACATGCGCACGCAGCTCCAGCGGCTCCACCGCGAGCTCGACACGACGATCATCTACGTCACCCACGACCAGGCCCAGGCGATGACGATGTCCGACCGGATCGCGGTGATCAACAGCGGCGAACTCATGCAGGTCGACCCGCCACTGACCTGCTACAACGAGCCCAACAACCTGTTCGTTGCGGGCTTTATCGGCTCGCCGTCGATGAACTTCGTCGAGGGTCAGATCACGAACTCGGGTTTCGAGTCGGAGTACATGGACCTCCCGTTCGACCCCGAGACCCAGGGCGTCGAACCCGGTCAGGACGTCACGCTCGGCATCCGCCCGGAGGACGTGTATCTCGAACCCACCCGCAACCAGGCGGGGACGCCGTCGAAAACCTACGACATGGTGGTCGACGTGCTCGAACCGATGGGCGACGAGGTCTTCGTCTTCTTGCTCGCCGAGCGAGGGATCGAGACCAGCGCCGACGAGATGGGCGCCGGCCAGCTTCTGATGAGCGTCGAACCGGATGCAGACGCCCAGGCTGGCCAGGACAAACAGATCGTCATCGACCGCGACAGGGTCCACCTCTTCGACTCCGAAACCGAGCAGGCGATCACGCACGGCCTGAAGTAGCCGGGCCACAACGGCCATTTTTTCGGGGCGCACTCCCCGAACCCAGCTGGCGTCTTCTCGGGAACAAGAACGATCCAGTGGAGACAGTAGTCACGGCACCGGATGACGGCTGTCTGACGCGGTTCTATGTGGCGTGCGTTCGTACCGCACCCATGAGCAGCCAGTCGAGTGGAACAGCGGGAGTCGAGTCGTGGCTGCCGTCGTGTACGTTCTGCGGCGGGCAGCTGACCGAGCAACTGCTCGCCCTCCAGAGCTACCCCGGCGAGGCGGCGTCGCTGCCGGCGGGCGTCCCGGACGACGGCGGCCTCACGCTCTGTCCGGACTGCGCGAGTGAGGTGCTCGAACTGCTCGCCAGCTGGTACCATCACGGACAGCCGTCGGTCGACGAGGACCGCTCCATCGGCGACGGGTACCGGGAGGTGGGCGGGACCTGCAGTTTCTGTACGGACGGCCGTGACGGACCGGTGCTCGGAGTCGAACTCTACCGGCGCGTCGGCGACGAGTTGCCCGCCTACGCGAACTACACGCTCTGTGACAGCTGCCAGTCCGTCTTCGGTGAGTTCCTGCAGAACGTCCGTCGCGAGTCGGAACCGTAGGGATCTACTGTCGTGAGACGAGATGGGAACCCCGGTTTAGAGTTCGTAAATGATCGCCTCGTACGGACGGAGGTCGAGGGCTGACGGGTCGGTGTCGGGCTCGGGGAGGTTTGACAGCACGACCGTCGCGTCCGCGACGTCGACTGACGCGGGCGCCTCGAACGTCGGCCGCTCGTCGGAGAAGTTACAGACGATCAACAGCTCCCGGTCCGCGTCGGGGAGCATCCGGCGGAACGCGTAGATCTGCTCGTCCCCGGGGAGCAGGAGGTCGAACTCGCCGTACACCAGCACGTCCATCCCGTCCCGGAGCGCGATTAGCTCCCGGTAGTACTCGAAGATCGAGTGTTCGCGCTCGCGGTCGGCCGCGACGTTCACAGTTTCGAAGTCGTCGGCGACGGGCATCCAGGGGTCGCTCGCCGAGAAGCCCGCGTGCTCGGCGTCGGACCACTGCATCGGCGTCCGGGCGTTGTCACGCGAGAGGCGCTCGACGTTCTCCCTGACCTCCTCGAACTCACGGCCGGCCTCGCGCTGGTTCTGCCAGTAGTTGATCGCCCAGGGATCGACCAGATCGTCGGGCGACTCGAAGGAGACGTTGCTCATCCCGATCTCCTCGCCCTGGTAGACAAATGGCGTCCCCTTGTGGCCGTGCAGCCAGGTCGCAAGCATCGTCGCGGATTCGTAGCGGTATTCGGGGTCGCCGAACCGCGATACCGCACGGGGCTGGTCGTGGTTGCTGTGGTACAGCGCGACCCACGTCCCCTCGGCAGCGACGTCCTGCCAGCGCGTCATCGCTTCTTTGAGCTCAGTGAGCTCCCACTCCTGGTAGTCGAACCAGTCGCGGCCGTCCAGCTGCACGTGATCGAAGTAGATCACCATGTCCAGCAGATTCGACTCCCGGCCGGTCACGTCGAGCGCCGTCCCGGGGTCGATGAACGTACACTCGCCGATGGTCGCAACCCGGTCGCGGTGCTCGCCGAACCCCCGCTCGGCAAGTTCGTCGAAGAACTCGTGCATCCGCGGCCCGTTGACGTGTTGTCCGCCGCCGACGAACTCCGCCTCCGGGTCGCCGTCGGGCAGCCCCGGCGCCTTCGAGATCTCGTTGATCACGTCCAGCCGGAACCCGTCGATCCCGCGTTCGAGCCACCACGAGACGACGTCGTACATCTCCTCGCGGACATCGCTGTTCTCCCAGTTGAGGTCGGGCTGATCCCGCGTGAACAGGTGGAGGTAGTACTCCGCGCGCTCGTCGTCGTACGTCCAGGCCGGAATGTCGAAATGCGAGTCCCAGTTGTTCGGGTACTCGCCGTCCCGTCCCGGCCGCCAGATATAGTAGTCCTCGTATTTCTCCTCTCGCGCCCGGGAGCGCTGGAACCACTCGTGGTCGATCGAGGTGTGGTTGACGACCAGATCCATCACGAGCCTGATGTCACGGGCGTGCAGTTCCTCGAGCAGCCGGTCCCAGTCGTCCATCGAGCCGTACTCCGGGTTGATCGCGCGGTAGTCCGCGATGTCGTAGCCGAAATCCGCCTGCGGGGACTCGTAGACGGGGTTGAGCCAGACGGCGTCGACCCCCAGCTCCTCGAGGTAGTCCACCTTCTCGACGATCCCCGGAATGTCGCCGATCCCGTCCCCGTCGCTGTCGTTGAAACTCCGCGGGTAGACCTGGTAGAAGACGGCCTCCTTCCACCACCTCGCTTCATCAGATACTATCCCTGTTGTACTAGACTCCTGCATGGATACCACATCAGTACCTACCTACAAGGTTATTTCGGCTATCGGGATATCTCCGTCTCATACGGAGTGGAGACAGTTCGTCGACGATAGAGAGACAGTCAACAACCTCGGGGGCAAGCCCCGAGGCTTGTCAGTGGACTCCCGTTCTAGCCGAGCAATTCGGCAGGCGTGTACTCGCCGTTCACGTTCAACGTCCCTGACTTGAGGGCCAGTTGACTGGTGGCCCATCCACCGCGAGACTTCTGCCCGCGATGGATATACCCGCAGTATCGGTTCGCAATGTTCTTTGCATCGTTGTAATCCGCGTTTACCTCGTACCCGCAGTCCTGACACGCGAATTGCTTGTCGTCGCGGTTATCCTCGTGGGTAAACCCACACTGCGAGCAACGCTGGCTGGTGTACGCCGGATTCACGAAATCCACGAACAACGGCGTGGACTCGACCTTGTATTCAACCAGTTCCACGAATTTCTTGTACGCCCACTGCTGGAACTGCGAGCCGTTGGCGATGTTCTCGCGGATGTAATCGAGGGTCTCGAAAATAATGCCATCGGCATCGGCGTCGTGAGCTTCGTCGATGAGGTCGTTGGCGCGGTTATGCAACCAATCCAACGACCAGTCCGAGAAGCGACTGCCGATGGATTTGATAGTGAGGTGTGCCGACCGCGTTCCTGTCTGTTAGAGGCGGCCTCGGCGTTGCTCGTATTCGTTTCGTTTGTGAGTCAGATAGTCAGCACTGCCGATGAACGCGCCAGTGGAGGTGACGGCGAACGCGCCGGTCACGTTCAAGTCCACTCCAAGAACCGTTCCGTTCTTGTCGTGGTCGTCGGGCGAACCGACTTCTTGGCGTTCTGTTCCGTCAACCTTGTAATCCGGGTTTTTCAGCGTGACGTGCAGGGAGAACGTGTCTTCCTGTTGGTCGTACTGGAGTGTGGCGCTTGAGGCATCCCAGTCATCACTCTCGTAGTACCGACCAAACGGTGTGCCTTCCCGCTCGTCTGCAGGCGAACGGACGTATTCGGCGGTGACTCTCCCGTTCGGTGTGGAGAGCGTAGCGTGGTCGGCGTTGAACGTCGCAGAGCGTTTGTCGTAGACAACACTCCAGGAGTCAAACTCCGGTTGACTCGTTTTCTCGCCCTGTTTCAGTTTTTCAACGCCGCTATCGACGGCTTCGATGGCGCGACGGATTCCTTTCTGGACGAGGTTCGCGGTCAGGTCAGTTTCCTCGCGTAAGTCGTCGTAGAGGGCGTTTTCGGCTTTGCTCTTGCTGGTGATGCAGTAGTTGTCGTAGCGCCATGCCCACTCGCTTGTGCGGTTTGCACAATGGAGAAATTGGTCTTTGGTCTGATGGAGGCTGTCACGACGCTCGTCTGGTACGTCGAGTTTGATGGGTACGGTGCGTCGTGGCGCGTTGTCGCCCATCTGTGATTCACATTATAGTCCACTCTCAAATAAGGTTTTATATTTTAAGGTGGGGGAGTTGGCCTTGCCGTCAAGCGTGGGTAACGTTATTCAGTGTCGGCTTCCTCCACGGGGTCAAGCCCCGGGGCAGTCGCCTTGTACCGCCTGTACACCGACGTGGTTGTTAATACTGGTGGCTGTAAGTACGTGAAAACTCGAATTGAGAATCCAGGCCGAAAGGTTCTGTATCCTCAGATAGCAGAGACTGGTGAGTAAGAGAATTACAGCCACCAGTATAACAAAGAGTTGCTACTGGAACAGCCACACCAATGTCTGCGGGCGAACAGTCGCAGGGAACAAACGGCTGGCAGCCCTCGGTTTGGTATGGTCACGGGTCCGGCGCTGGCTTTTCGGCTCCTGGTCGCAGCCGGCTGTATCCTCGGCCCGACGGCGCTGTTCCTGGGGTTCTGGCGGCTGCTCGGCCGGCTGCGGGAGGGCGACCTCGTCGACCGCCTCGCGGACCGGGGCGTCGCCAGGCAGCCGGACGTGTCGATGGGGGACGTCCTGGAGACAGTCACCGACGCATCCGACGGGCCACGGCGGTGTGAGCAGTGTGGCGTGCGCAATACGACCGGCGCGTCGGTCTGTCGGCGCTGTGGGCGGGGCCTGGAGTAGTCGGAGCGTCGCGGGCGCCAGTACTGGATCGGGAGGCGAGCGCCGTTCATTCGACGGAGAGAATCTGCATGCGGTGGGCTTCGAGTTCCTCGATCATCGCACCCCAGCCGCCGACCTCTACCGCGCTGTCGTCGGTCTCGATGATCAGCGCGACCTGTCCCCCGTATGTGGCGACCTGGTCGCTTTCCTTGTACTTCGAGCCGCTGATCACCACGTCCGAGACGGTGCCCTCGACCGTCCGATCCCGGCCGTTCTCGGTGTCGTACCCGTCGACACGCACCCGGACTGTCGCCCCGTCCTGCAACAGCGGCAGCACGTCGCGGACGCAGTACCGGATGTCGATGTAGTCGCCGTAGACGTCCTCGACGGTTTCCTCGTAGTACGTCTCCCAGATGTCCCACTGGGTCGTCAGGAAAAACCAGTGGAAAACGTAGGTGTGGGTCCGGTCGTCGACGATGATGCCGTACACGTTCGCGGAGCCGGCGTGGGGGACGAAACAGGCTTTCGTCCGGTCGACGGTCACCACGAACGGCGAGGGGATGTCGCAGTAGCGGACCTCCGTCGCCACCTCCGCGACCTCCTCGGCGGGCGGCAGCGCGTCCCGGCCGGCCACGTCCTCGGTGAAAAAGGAGAGCTTCACGTTCGCCCCGTTGTCCTTGGCCGTCCGGAGCGCGGACCGGAGCTGCTGGTAGTGCTCCGGGTTCAGCGAGGCCTCGACCTGGTTGGCGGCCCCCCGGACGAACTCGTCGGCCCGGTTCAGCACTGTCTCGAACCGCTTGACGATGCTGACCACGCCCTCCTCGATCGACGGCTGCTCCCACCGGCGCTCGATCTCGTCGGCAGCGTCGGTAAAGCGAGTCGCGCGCGACGTGAGGTCGTCCCGCAGCACGTCGAGGTCGTGGGCGCGGGCGTGCAGGGAATCCTGCTCGTACAGTTCGACGTACCCCGCGCTCTCCAGGTCCCGCAACACGTCGTAGATGCGCGGATCGGGCACGTTGCTCGCCTTGACGATCTCCGTCGCCGGCGACGCCCCCAGTTCGAGAATCGTCACGTAGGCGTCCGCCTGGTACGGCGACAGTCCGGCCTCCTCCAACACGTTGACGAGCTCGTCTCGGTCCATCGTCAGCCCGCCTCCTCGGGGCCCGAGCTGGACCAGTGACGCGGGACCCGCTGCCGTCCGGGTACAGTACAGCCAGTCTGTGCTGAAGCGTTCACCATCACACTAACAAATAACACCAATTGTAAAAGATTTAGGGGGTTGATGTGCAACGAGTAGTATGGACGGGGACCCACGGGAAAGAGCACGCCACGGGTCAGCACCGTCGCGGTGGTCGGCCGAGAGTGCGGCCGGGATTACCCGCGCTGCCGAGACTGTGGCCCCGGCGATGACGCCACCGGATCCGGATCCTGCTGCGGACGTACACCAGTGGGACAGTTGGTTGCTTCGGGACCGGCGCGGCGAGGTCCTGACCGTCGACGGCTGGCAGGTGCTGTTCTCGCTGACGACCTCCGCGGAGCTGCTGCCGGGGAAGCGCCACGACGTTGCAGAAATCCGATACTTCTACTCGCGGGACGGCCGTGATTGGGCGTTCGGCGACCGGGTCTTCGACGGCGGGGCGCTCGGTCAGCGCCAGTGGGCCGGCTCGGCGGTGTACGACGACGGGTCCCTGTACGTCTTCTACACAGCGGCCGGCGACGACGGCGCCGACGACCTCACCTACAGCCAGCGGATCGCCGCCGCACACGGCGGCAGCCTGACCACCGGGCCGGATGGCGTCGGCGTCGAGGGTTCCTGGACCCACGAGACGCTGCTGGAACCCGACGGCAAGTACTACGAGACGCAGGCGCAGTCCCGCGGAATGATCTACACGTTCCGGGACCCGTGGCCGTTCGAGGATCCGGCGACGGGCAACACCCACCTGCTGTTCGAGGCGAACGCGCCCGTGCCGGAGGGGAGCGACCGCTGTGACGGCGACGCACGCCGACAGGAGTTCAACGGCTGTGTCGGGATCGCGACGTCGCCGACCGGCGACCTGCTGGAGTGGGAGCTCCGGCCGCCGCTGCTCGAGGCCGTCTGCGTCAACCAGGAGCTCGAACGGCCCCACGTCATCCGCCGCGATGGCCGGTACTACCTGTTCGTCTCCAGCCACCAGCATACGTTTGCGCCCGGGTTCAACGGGTTCGACGGCCTCTACGGGTTCGTGGCGGATTCGCTGTTTGGCCCGTACGAACCGCTCAACGGGACGGGGCTGGTGCTGACGAACCCGGCGACAGCGCCCTACCAGTCGTACTCCTGGATGGCGCACAACCACCCCGACGGGGTGCTCGTCCAGCACTTCCTGAACTACCACGAGTTCGCGGGCGAGTCCCTGGACGTCATCGGGGAACTCCCCGAGCGCGAGCAGTTCCGGCGGTTCGGCGGGACGCTCGGCGCGACCGTCAGGCTGGGCGTCGACGGCGCAACAACCCGGGTCGAGGGTGCGCTGTCCCCGTGGCACATCCCGCACGCCGACGAGGAGCTACCGTCACGGGAGGCGCCGTGGTCTCCCGAGGACCGGCTGCTCGACGCCGGCGGGGAACGGAGTCGGGGCGACGGAGTGGACCGGAACTGGGACGACCTGCCCACCCGCGGCCGGGATTCGAGTTACCGGCCGGGGTCGGGCTCGCACTGACCCGCAGACCCGGTCACGCCGCCATCGGCACCCGTCAGCGGTGTGCCGAACACTGCCAGTTCTCTGTGCCGTCCGCGAACGCCTCCCCCATCGTCCAGCCCCTCAGGGAGCTGACGGTCGCGCGTCCGTCCCTGGCGGTCAGCGAGAAGCGGGTGCTCGCAGCGTCGGTGGGGTAGACCCGGCTGGTGAGGCAGTGGCGCTCGTTGGCGAACAGTTCGACGACGGAGCCGTCGAGAAACACGCGCAGCGAGAGCGGGCCGTCGTACGGCGTGACGTCCATCCGCTGGGTCCCGCCGAACGACCGGTCGTCGGCGCTTGCGGCCGCCCGGTTGACGGTGAGCGTCCCGTCGCGGCTGTAAGTGATCGGCGTCTGCTCGCTTCCGTCGGGCGACTCGAACACCGACAGTTCGACTGCCTCGGCGTCGTCCAGCCGCACCTCAAGGTCGAGTTCGAGCGCCTGGCTGCCGGCGTCGAATCGGTCGCGCTCGCCCGCACCGAGCGCGAGCGAGTCCGGAAGGTCGAGGTCGCCCTCGCGGAGCTCCCGGAGTTCGGCGGCGGGTCGCTGCCGGAGCCGGCCGTCGGGGCCCAGCGAGAGTTCCCGTGGCAGCGAGAGCGCGCCCGACCAGCCGGCATCCCACTGGGCGCTGACGTCCCGGGCCTCCTTCAGCCAGCCCCAGGTGAGCCACCGGTCGCCGTCGCGCAGCGACTGCGGGGCGTAGAAGTCGCCGTGGTCGAGGGTGCCGCGGCGCTCGATACGGAAGCGACCGTTCCGGCGCTCGCCCAGGAAGTACCGCACGGACTCGTAGTCCGAGACGTGCAGCAGCTCCGTCCCGCCGAGATCGAGCAGTTCCGGACACTCCCAGACCGCGCCCGCCCCCTCCCAGTCGCCGACGAGCAGCGGGCCCTCGTAGCGCCAGTCGGTGAGTGTTTCGCCGGTGTAGTGCAGCACCGCCCCGCCCGCGTCCGCGAGGCCGGTGCCGATCAGCTGGTGCCAGGTGTCGCCCTCGCGCCAGACGGCGTGGTCGCGGAACTCGGCCGCCCAGTGGTCGGTCTCCAGCAGGTCCAGGTCCGCGGGCGGCGCTTCGATGACCGGGTTGTCGGGGTGTTTCTCCCAGCGGCAGAGGCGCTCGCCGCCGGCCGTGGCCAGGCAGGGCAGTTGCTCGCGCCCGTGGCCGCCGGTGTAGAGGATCCGCGGGGTTGCGCCGTCGTCGACCGCACAGCCCGACCAGCAGCCGTGCCGGTCCGGGCCGTCGGGCGAGGGTGACAGCGCAACCGGTTCGTCGGTCCAGGTCACGAGGTCGTCGCTGACGGCGTGGCCCCAGTGGATGGTGCTGTGGAACGGACCGCCGGGGTTGTACTGATAGAAGACGTGGTACCGCCCGCCGTACTCGATGAGGCCGTTCGGGTCGTTCAGCCAGTTGGCCGGTGGCGTCAGGTGGTACGACGGGCGATCCGCGTCCCCCGACAGCGCCTCGCGCATGCCCGCGAGGTCGACCGCTTCGTGGGGGCGGGAGGGATGGTCGTACCCCCCCGTCAGCGCCCGGAGACAGCCCGAGAGCACCGCGTCGCGGTCGTCGGCGAAGGTGCCGGCCGCCGACCCGTCGAACACCAGCCCCGCGCCGACGCCCAGGACTGTGCCCGCTGCCGTGCTCCCGTCGACCGCCGATCGCTCGCCAGCCGTCGCTCCCGTTTTCGTTCCCTTGCCCGCCCGCCAGGAGACGACCCGCATCTGCTGTGGAACGTCGCTCTCGCCGCGGACGGTCGAGGCGAGAATCTCGCCGCGCTCGGGCAGCACCGTCTCGTAGCGCGCGACCGCCGGTTCGCCCCCGTCCCGGACCGGGATCCGGAGCGAATCGAAGCGGGACGCGACCGGGTGGTCGTTGTACAGCGACCGCCAGAGCAGCCCCGTTGTCGCACCCGCGGAGTCGTGCTCGACGACGTCCGGACCGACCGTTTCGACGGCGAGCGCGTCGACGGCCGCCATCCCCGCGCCCGTCAGCAGCAGGTCACCCCCCGCTTCGAGATACGCGTCGACGGTTTCTGCTACCGTCGCCAGCGGATGCGCTGTCCCGATCGGCCTGTCGGCGTGCCACCAGAGGACGTCGAAACGCTCGGTCAGCCGTCCGGCTGGCGTCGTGCCGTTGGTGCTGTCGGCGCCGACGTCCTCGAACGGGACCGCTTTCACCGTCCAGCCGAGGTCACCTGCCCGCTCCAGGGCGGCCCGCTGCTCGTCGGTCAACCCATCGTCGTGGAGAAACGCGACGCTTTCAGCCGACGCTACCATTTCGAAAAGGTACAACACGAGTTAGTAAATATTTGATGGACAGCAGTTCGCGGGATACTGGCAAGCTACGCACCTGTTAGGCCAGCCGAGTAATACTGTCGAACGTGACTCTTCGAGCGCGAGGGCCCGGCGCTCGACGCCTCGCAGTGATTGCCGCCCGGAATCGCGACGGCGGCCGCGGCCGGTCGGTGTCTTTTTCGCCTCCCGCGCCCATCTCCGACGCATGGATTCAAACAGCCGGCGCGTGGATCCCGTTCACCTCTACCTGGGCACGGTGACGGTACTCGCGGGGACCAGCATCCTGCTTTTGTACCTGCTGTACCGGGTCGCCGTGCCGGAGGTGTTCAACGCGTTTCTCGCCTCGCCCGCGGCGGCGGTAGGGAACAACCCCGAGATCGTCACGCTGTTGCTCGGCGTTCTCCTGGTGATCGGCCTGCTCGTCGTGACGGTCGTCGCGTTCGGGGTCCGGGCCGCCAACCGGGCGCCAGTCGACGAGGGGTACGCGCCGCACGACCGGAAGTGAGGGCACGATGGAGCAACAGGACAAGACTGTGGTGGCGGTGTTCGTGCTCGCGCTTCTTGGGGTCTCCTACCTGGCCGCCGTCCACACGTTTGCGCGGGAGTATCTGCTCGTGGCCGGGCTCGCCTACGCGCTCGTCGCGGCCGCACTGGTGTGGCGCGTGGCTGGGTAGTCATACTGCCGGACGTGATTCCGTTACCACCCGGATAGCGCTCAGCATCTGATAGTGATTGTTGTGACTCTTTACCGCCGTGTATTCGCCAGACGCCAGTTTCGGGCCGTGAAACCGCCGCTACTGCGATGTGGTGCCGAAAATACTCACAACAATCACTATGAGACAACCGAAAACCCCAGTCTGAGCAACACTCGGAGTAACATAGTCACGTCCGGCAGTATCACCCGAGACGCCGGCCCGCCCGCACGAGCGTTCCGAGGCCGGGAAAGCCGTCACGGTACCAGACTGCCACCGCGAGGACGACGAGCAGCAGTTCGACGAGAAAGAACGGATCGCCGAGTGACTCCCGGAACAGCGCCAGGATGCTCAGCGCGCCCTCGTACGGCGTCACCGTGAGCACCGGCCACAGCAGAAACGTCGCGGTCGCATCTGGGTCCCACAGCGCCGGGAGTGCGTCGACCCCGATGTGGGCGAGCACGCCGATCCCGAAGGCAGCGCCGGCCTCGCCACGGTCGTAGCGCTGCGCCAACGCGGCGACCAGAACGACCAGCGGGAGCGCGACGAACAGCGAGTGGGCGAGCGATCGCCCGGCCGGCAGCGTCCCGACGTACCACGCCAGGGGTTTGTCCACGAGGTCTGGTACCTGGCTCCCCAGCGCGAGCCACAGGACTGGTTTGGCGCCTATCGGCCGGTCGGCGCGAGCGCGCACGTACCCGGTCGAGAGCAGGTACGCGACGGCGAGATGTCCCGGCGGCCACATGCCATGCCGGTTCGCCCCGCAACGGAATAACCCGTTCGACTTCCGCCCGCGGGGAGGCACGCGCGACCTGCGCACGACCGGACTGCCACCGCGGCGAGCAGGAGACGCCCCTGTTTCAGGTCGACGGCGACGAGCGCGGCGTCGAGCGTGGCGTCGAGCGCGCCGAGGGCCTTTACATCGTCGAACACTCCTGCTCCCCAACCGATAAGACTGACCGGCCCGGACGGGGGAACATGCAGACACCCTCCCGACGGCAAGTTCTTGTGACAGCAGTCGCCCTCGGACTTGCCGGCTGTACCAGCAGTGACGACGGCGGCAACGGCGGGGACGACGGCGGCAACGGCGGGGACGACGGCGGCAACGGCGGGGACGACGGCATGGCTGCTACGCCGACGGCGACGCCTGCGGAAACGTCCACCGAGACGCCGACCCCCGAGGAAACCCCATCTGAAACGCCGGTCGAGATCCACGATGACTACGAGACGACGGAGGTGACGGCTCGCTCGTCGGACAGTGAGGTGCTGGGGAGGGTGACAGCGGCGATCGCGGACACGCACGACCTCCGATATCTCGGCCTGAGCGACACCGAGTCCCTGCCCGAGGATCGCGGGATGCTGTTCGTCTACGACGAGGTCCAAGAGCTCACGTTCGTGATGCGAGAGATGGACTTCCCAATCGACATCGTCTACGCGGACGACGAGGGCGTCATCACGACCATCCACCACGCCCGCGCGCCCGGTCCCGACGAGGACGGCAATGACCTGCAGTACCCCGGCCGCGGCCAGTACGTCCTCGAACTCAACCAGCACTGGACGACCGAGCGTGACGTCGAGGCAGGCGACGTGCTCGAATTCGAGTTGTGATCGGGAGTTGGACTGGTGCTGAAACTGCGGCGACCGCTGTAACGTCGAGAGCCCTCGGCGCGATCGCGGCTCCAGCTGATACGGTCGTGCGTGATTATTTTCAGCACTGGGACCCAATATCCGCTGGTTTCACGGGCTGAAACGCACAACACGCGATTCCATAGCGTCGTCGGGCAAAGCCCGACTGCCTGGGAGACGTAGTCTCCCTCTGGTACAAAGTCACGCACGACCGTATGAGTGGGCAGTCGGTTGCCGTCCCCGAAAGATTGAAGCGAGACCTCGACTTATGCTACCATGGACCATGTGTCACCACGAGTACGATCCGATCGATTGGCCCGAGGCGCCCGAGGAGGAGCACGACGAGGAGTTCGAAGAACAGGAAACGCCCTCGTTCCTGAACGAGGAGCGCGAGACAGACGTCGAACTGGTCACCGACGGCGGCGACGAGTGATCTGCGGCTCGACACGACATTGACCTTCTCCTCCGCGTGAACGCGGAATCACTACAGCCCCGCCGTCACCCCTCGTTTCTAGCAACCGGAATTAAGCAATGGGAGCGTCAACAGCTAGCCGTGAAAGCATCAGATCTGCTCGTCGCCTGCCTCGAACGCGAGGGCATCGAGCACGTCTTCGGCCTGCCCGGCGAGGAGATGGAGGACCTGCTGTTCTCGCTGCGGGGCTCCTCGGTGACGTTCGTCCCGGTGCGACACGAACAGGGCGCAGCGTTCATGGCTGACGTCCACGGCCGCCTCACCGGCGAGGCCGGCGTCTGCCTGGCGACGCTGGGCCCCGGCGCGACCAACCTCCTCACGGGCGTCGCCGACGCCCACCTCGACAAGAGTCCGGTGGTGGCGATCACCGCCCAGGGCGGCCTCGAACGCCTCCACAAGGAAAGTCACCAGGCCATCGATGTCGTCGACACGTTCGAGCCGGTGACGAAGTGGAACGCTCAGCTGAACGACCCCGACATCGTCCACGAATCCGTCCGGAAGGCGTTCAAACTCGCCGAGTACGAGAAACCCGGCGCGACCCACCTCGAACTTCCCGAGGACGTCGCGGCCGAGGAAACTGACGAGACGCCGATGGCGAGCCGCGAGCGCGTCCGGTTCGCGGCGCCGGATCCCGACTCCCTCAACCGCCTCACCGCAGCACTCGAGAAGGCCATCCGCCCGGTCTGCATCGCCGGCAACGGCGCTGTCCGCACCCACGCGGCCCAGCAACTCCGGGATCTCGTCGCTGAAACCGACATCCCGGTCGTCTCGACGTACATGGGCAAGGGCGCGGTCTCCGACGACTCCGGGCGCTCGCTGATGACGCTCGATTCGGGTCCCGACGGCGCCGCCTCCCGCGCAATCGAGGCCGCCGACCTCATCGTGACCGTCGGGTTCGACATCGCCGAACACGATCCCGCAGACTGGGGCATCGGCGACGCGACGCTCGTCCACGCTGACAGCGAACCCGCCGAAGTGTACGAGGTGTACAACCCCGAGATCGAGATCATCGCTGACGTCGGACGCAGTCTCCGGGCGGTCACCGACTGGTGCCGGGACAACGACGTCACCTACGACCCGACGTGGTACGCCGACATCCGGGAGGAAATCGTCGCCGACGTCGATCGCGATCCGGAACCCGAGGCGCCTTTTACCGTCCGGGGCGTCCTGCCGCTCGTCCGCGAGGCGATGGCCGACGACGACGTCCTCGTCTCCGACGTAGGCAGCCACAAGATGGCGATTGCGCAGAACTTTCCCACGTACGAACCGAACACGTGCATCATCTCGAACGGGCTGGCCTCGATGGGAATCGCAGTGCCGGGCGGCGTCGCAGCGGACCTGGCGGTCGAGACGGACGTCGTCGCGGCCACCGGCGACGGCGGGTTCCTGATGAACGCCGCCGAGATCGAGACCGCGACGCGGATGGGCTGTTCGCTCACGGTCGTCGTGTTCAACGACGACGACTACGGCCTCATCTCCGAGAAACAACTCGACCACACCGGCGAGTCGTTCGGTACCGGCCTCACGAACCCCGACCTCGTCACCTTCGCCGAGAGTTTCGGCATCGACGGCTACCGTGCCGAATCTTCCACCGCGCTGAAACGTACCCTCGAAGAAAGTATCGGCGGTGGAATGTCGCTGATCGAAGTGCCAGTCAAGTGAACAAACGACGAGAGTCAGGTCCGGATGTGTATCCCCTGTTCGAGGAGTTCCTCACACATACGCGGAATCGAAACGGATAACAACAGCCCTCGGGTACAGACAGGTGAGCCGAGGTAGCCTAGCCTGGCCAAGGCGCCTGCCTCGAGAGCAGGTGTCTGAGAGGACTCGTGAGTTCAAATCTCACCCTCGGCGCTTTTCGACTCGATGTACCAGAATCGACAGCCACGAATTTCCTCCGATCATCGGCACCGGCCTGACAGGGTTGTTCGGCTGGATGATCGGCAGCTACGGCGGGTACGAGGGGTCGTTGCGTTACGTCGTGACCGCAGGATTGCTGGTCGTGTACTTTGTCATCCTCGTCGGCGTGTGGGAAGCGCTGAAGCACACCAGCACGCGAGGGGGGTGATACTGGTGGCTGTAATTCTTTTACTCACCAGTCTCTGCCATCTGCGGATATAGACCCGTTCCGCCTGGATTCTCAGTTCGAGTTTTCACGTACTTACAGCCACCAGTATGAGAACGAGCACGGGGGTTCGAGCCCGTCAGACGGGTACGTTCTCGGCGACGAGGAAGATGAGAATCGAGACCGCGAGGACCCCGACGACGAACGCCGCGGCGAGGCCGGTCGCCATCGGCACCATCGCGTTGGCGTGGCTGGCGAGCGTCTCGGTGCGGTCGTTGCCGAAGACGTTCACCTCCGTGCGCTCGGGTTGACGACGTGGGTGTCGCTGGTCATCACCTCGGCAGTGTCGACGCGGTCGAGCGACTCCAGAAGTGTCTCGCGGAGCCCGGGCTCCATGTTGTTGCCGTCGACGAGGACGTAGGCGGTCCGGTTGTCGCCGGCTTCGAGCAGCGCCACGCGGATACCGAGCGGGCCGATCCCCGCCGCGGGGCCCCAGGGCGTCTCGTCCCAGGCCGTCCCGAGCCGCAGGGGCTGCTGGTCCAGGCCAACGAGGCGCTCGCCGAGGCGGCCGGCGCCGGCGATCAGGTCGAACGACCGCTGGCTCCCGGGGCCGATGTGTCCGAGGTCGCCGCCTTCGAGGCCGTCGTTGCAGTTGTGCGCGTCGACGAGCAACACGTCCTCAAGGCCGCTGGTCCGGGCCTCCGAGGCGGCGGCCAGGCCGACGGCGTACTCGATGTCGTCGGCGCACGTGGGCGCGAAGGAGTTGACGAGCAGCGCGTCGTCGCCGAACGCGTGGCCGGTCAGCGTCGCGTCCCCCTCGGTCGTGCGGACGCCCGAGGTCGCAGTGGCGGTGTACTCGACCTGCTGGAGGGCGCGGTCGGCCGCCGCACAGACCCGATCGACCTCGCGTTCGGTGACCAGGTTGAAGTCGTGGCCCGCCGTGGCGTGTGGCGCGAAGCTCAAGGCGTCGGTCGCCTTGGCTAGCTGGACCGGGAGGTTGCCGCCGCCGATGTCGCCCATCGGCCCCGGGTGGATCATCGGCAGCACGAACCGCGCTTTCTCCTCGCCCTCCGGCCGGCGAAAGGAGAGCACGGTGACCGGGACGACCGCCTCCTCGCCGATGTCCTCGAAAAAGCCCTCCAGTTCGCGGGAGTCCTCCGCGAGGTGGCCGATGAACCCCTGGATGAAATCCAGCACGGAGACGCCGAGCGAGGAGCGCCACGGGCGGTCGACGATCGCCAGGAACACGAGCGCCGCCGTCGCGTGGACGAGGCAGGTGATCCCCAGCAGGACGAAGTCGAACGGGTAGATGCTGTACTGCAGTTCCAGCGTCGTGTGCTCGGGCCGGGCGAAAAACGTCTGCAGGAACGGGCCGCCGACCTGGAAGAAGTAAAGTGTCCCGCTGTAGACGAACAGCAGCACGGCTGCGGCGAGCGTCTGGATGCTGGCGGGCACCAGCGCGAGCAGCGGGTTCCGGTTGGAGATGGAGAGGATCACGAGCAGGCGGAGTGCGAAGACGGCCGCGAGCGCGACCAGCAGCGCGTCGAGGACGAACTCCTGTGTGAACCCGAGCAGCCACGACTGCACCCCGGCGACCAACAGCACGGTGACGATGAGTACCTCACAGAGCAGCGCCAACAGCGACGCGCGGTCGCTCGTCAGCCGCCCGCCGAGCGCGCGGTCGACCGGAGCCGTGAGAAAACTCGCCGCGACCGTCGGGAGGCCGACGAAGAACACGCCGCGCCAGGCGTCGTCGAGCGGGTACGCCGAGTCGAAGGCGACGATCCCTGTGACCGCGGCGAGTGTGAGCGCCAGCGCGAGGCTGGAGTACCATCTGGGCACCCGGAAGATGTACCGCGACAGCCCCGCGAGGTTGCTCTGTGTCGTCGTCACTGGTCTAGTGACAACATCGATATGAGTTAAAAGTGTGTGGTTTGTCTCCGATGGGGAAACGAGATCGACCGGCGTCGGCGCAGTGCATCGACGACCTGCGTCAGCGGCCAGTCACTCACAGAGCGCGAGGAAGTTCTCGAACACCTCGTCGCCTTCCTCGGTGTGGGCGACTTCGGGGTGCCACTGGACGCCGAACAGCTCGCGGTCGGCGTCGCTCATCGCCTCGACGCCGCAGACGTCGCTTTTGCCGGTCCGCTCGAACCCGTCGGGCACGCGTTTCACCTCGTCGGCGTGGCTGGCCCACACCCGCGTCTCCGGGGTCAGCGAGCCCACCAGCGGGTCGTCGTCGTCGGTGATGTCGACGGTGACGTCGGCGTAGCCGCCGTAGTCGCCGGGGCCGACCTCGCCGCCGAGTTCGTCGGCGATGATCTGCATGCCCAGGCAGATGCCCAGCACGGGCACGTCCAGGTCGAGGTACTCGGGGCAGTTGCCGATGCGGTCGATGTCCGGGCCGCCCGAGAGCACGAGACCGTCGGCGTCGATCTCCGCCGGCGGGGTGTCGTTGTCGACGAGAGTCACGTCCACCCCCATGTCACGGAGCGCACGCTGTTCGAGGTGCGTGAACTGCCCGTGATTGTCGATCACGTCGATGCGCGTCATTGCCACCGCGTAGACGACCGGGAAATAAAGGTTACCCGTTCTAGGACGAACAATCCTGCGAGCCGTCTGGCAGCCGCCCCAGCGCGACCAGTCCGACACTCGCCGCCAACGAACCGAGCACTACCGCCACTATCACGTCGGAAACGAAGCCGACGCCCAGAAGCCGGAGAACGACCACGGCGACGCAGATGCTACCCTCTACGGCGAGCAGCAGCCGCCAGTTCAGCTCCGTCCGTCCACTCACATCGGAACTGTTTCCTCAGCAGGATATAAACGTTCCCGCCAGTTTCTCCGGGAGAGACTCATACTGATTGTTGTGACTCGTTACCGCCGGGTATTCGTCAGACGCCAGTTTCGAGCCGTGAAACCGCCGCTATTGCGATGTAGTGGTGAAAATAATTACAACAATCAGTATCAGAATCCAGCGACCTGGCCGTCCTTGCGGGGTTCGGTCGCACCCGAGAGCGTGCCATCGTCGTCGCGGACGGCCTCCGCGCCGCCGAACGCCGACGCGGGTTCGACCCGGACGTCGTGGCCCTTGCGTGCGAGTTTCGGGGCGACGCCGGCCGGCAGTCGCTCCTCGATGGCGAGGGTGCCGTCGGCACGGTAGCGCCAGCGCGGCGCGTCCAGCGCGGCCTGCAGCGGCATGTCGTAGTCGACGAGGTTGGCGAGCACCTGGACGTGGCCCTGGGGCTGCATGTACCCGCCCATGACGCCAAAGGCGAGCCAGTCCGTCTCGTCGAACCGGGCCAGCGCGGGCACGAGCGTGTGGAACGGCCGCTTGCCGGGTTCCAGGCGGTTCGGGTCCGCCGGATCGAGCGAGAACGAGGCGCCGCGGTTCTGGAGCGCGATGCCGGTGTCGCCGGCGACCAGCCCGCTACCGAAGCCCGCGAAGCGGGAGTTGATGTACGAGACGAGGTTCCCCTCGTCGTCGGCGACGGTCAGCAGGACCGTGTCGGCGTCCTCGCCGGTCGCGTCGGGCGTCCCGACCGCCACGTCGGTGAGGGCCTCGTCGGGGCTGAACTCCGCAGCGCGGCGCTGTGCCCAGGATTGTGTGTGTAGCGGCGGCGCCTCCTCGTAGGCGGGGTCGGTGACGTAGTGGTGGCCGTCGGTGAACGCCAGCTTCATCGCCTCGGCGAAGGCGTGGATGCGCTCGGGGGAGTCGTAGGGGTGCCCGCCTGCGCCGATTTCCTCCGCGATGTTCAGCGCTTCGAGCGCGATCTGGCCCTGATTGTTGGGGCCGAGTTCGAACACCTCGCAGCCGCCGTAGGTCGTCGAGATGGGGTCGAGCCACTCCACCTCGAACTCCGCGAGGTCGTCGACAGTGAGGAAGCCACCATGCGACTGGACTTCCTCGGCGATCGCTTCGCCGATCGCACCCTCGTAGACGACGTCGGCACCCTCCTCGGCGATCCGGCGCATCGACTCGCCGAGCTTCGGGAGCGCGACGGGCTGGCCGACGTCAGGGGCCTCACCGTCGAACAGGAACGCCTCGCGCGCGTGGTCGTCCTGGAACAACTGTTCGGCGTGCTGCCACTGCGCGGAGACGACCTCCGTGACGGGGTAGCCTTCGGTGGCGTACCCGATGGCCGGGTCGAGGACGTCGGCGAGGGTGAGCCGGCCGAGGCGTTCGACGGTCGCTTCCCAGCCCCGTGCCGTTCCAGGGACGGTGATGGTGTGCGGGCCGGTGTCGGGCATGGCGACGCCCTCGGGATCGGTGCCGGATTCGTCGCTGTCGTCCGCGACGGTCTCGCGGACGCGCTCGCGAGTCGCTCGCTCGGGGGCGTGGCCGCAGGCGCGCATCGCGCCGGCGTCGCCGTCGGCGGTCCGGTAGCAGGCGAAGACGTCGCCGCCGAGGCCGGTGCTGGTGGGTTCGACGACGTTCAGTGTAGCGGCGGTCGCGACGGCGGCGTCGAAGGCGTTGCCGCCCTCGCGCAGAACGGTCGCGCCCGCCTCCGCAGCGAGCGGCTGGCTCGTCGCGACGACGCCGCGGGGGGCGTACACTGTCGACCGGCGGGAACTGAAACGATCGAGGTCGGGATCCATGGCCCCCGATTGGGAGTCTGGCGTAAAAACAGTTGCAGGGACGTTCGGCCAGGACAGGATATCTACGTATAGCGACCGTGAGACTACTGATTTGTGTCGAGATATCTTAGGCAAATCACGTCCGGGTGTATAGCCGGGGTAACGAATATACTCGCCCGGAGCGGAATGCTACGTATGGTGTCCAAAACCACTCGCGACGAGATGACCTGGTACGAGTGTGACCAGTGTGGACTGATGTTCGACGAGGAGGAGGACGCCAGACAGCACGAACAGAACTGCGACGGTGAGGACGCCTCCTACATCCAGTGACCAGCCGACGCGGTGAGGCGTCGTCACTCGTCGGGGACCAGTTCGAACGACCGCTCCTCGAACTGATCTTCTTCGAAGACGAACACGCGCCCGTCGACGGCGTCGTGGTCAACCACAATCTCGTCGCGCAGGCCCCCGCCGCGCGCGCGAACGCCGGGGAACAGCGTCGTCTCCTCGCCCTCGTCGAGGAGGACGCGCCCGACGCCCGAGTCCTCCAGAATCTCGTCCTCGGTCCGCCGCTCGTCGAGGTACACCAGGACGCCGCTGGTCTCCGAGTCGTCGGTGACGAGCACGTGCACGTCCTTACCGGGGGTCGTCAGGAACTCCCCCTCCGCCGGCGTCGGGACGCCGCGGTAAAGCACCTCGCGCCCGTCGAGATACTCGACGAGCACGCCGGCGTCGGTCAACTCGACCGCGAGCGTCGCGGGCGGGACGTCCGAGTGGTACGCCATAGTCCCTGTAGGACCGTGGACGGTAAAACGCCGTTCGGTTCGTCACGACTCCCGTGGCGCCGCCCCACCGCGGTCAGCGCTACCCTGGTCGCGGAACTGGCCGTAACCACCAGGGGTAAGTACGGTGGTGTGTGAAAGGCAGACACGATGGAAGGGCAGGCAGCCGCGCCCGCGGCGGGGACGGTCCTCAACGCGCTGGCGACCGGGACCGGGTCGGCGTTCGCGATCGACGAGTACGTCACCGCCACGGTCACGCTCGCCGACGAGCCCGGAGTGACGGGTCACATTGCGGGCGTCGAGGACGGGGACACGCGCCTGATCGAGCGCTGCGTCGAACGCGTCGTCGAACGGGTCGGCGACGGCCAGGGGGGGACAGTTCGCACCGAGAGCGACGTCGCCCCCGCGGCGGGGCTGAAATCCTCGAGCGCCGCCGCAAACGCGACGGTGCTGGCGACGCTGTCCGCGCTCGACGCGACCGACGCTGTCTCCCGCGAGGAGGCCGCACGGATCGGCGTGCAGGCTGCTCGGGACGTCGGCGTCACGGTGACAGGCGCGTTCGACGACGCCAGCGCGAGTATGCTCGGGGGCGTGACGGTTACGGACAATGACGGCGACGAACTGCTGGCCCGCGAGACCCGCGACTGGGACGTCCTCGTCTGGACGCCGCCCGAGCGGGCCTACAGCGCCGACGCGGACGCCGAGCGCTGTCGCCGGATCGCGCCGGTGGCCGACCTCGTCGCCGACCTGGCGCTGTCCGGCGAGTTCGAGCGGGCGATGACGGTCAACGGGTTCGCGTTCTGCGGGGCGCTGGGGTTCTCCGCGGAGCCGCTCGTCGAGGGGCTGGCCGGCGCCGCGGGCGTCTCGCTGTCCGGCACGGGGCCGAGTTTCACCGCAGTCGGCGACCGCGACGCGCTCGCGGGCGTCCGCGACGTGTGGGCCGAGCGCGGGGGGCGGGCGTGGCTGACGACCACTCAATTGGAGGGAACACTGATCGATGACTGACCACGACCACGAGAGGGGCGGCATCGACGCCACCGAGGAGGCGGCCGGCATCGACCCAGCGGAGATGACACTCGACGAACTCCGCGAGGAGATCCGCGACATCGACTACGAGCTCGTCGAACTGATCGCCAGACGGACGTACGTCGCCGACACCATCGCGGAGGTGAAAGCCGAGAAGGGACTGCCGACCGTCGACGAGGAACAGGAGGCCCGCGTCATGGAACGCGCCGGCGAAAACGCCGAACAGTTCGACGTCGACGCGAACCTCGTGAAAGCCATCTTCCGCCTGCTGATCGAACTGAACAAGGTCGAGCAGCGAGAGAAGCGATAGCCAAAACTACCCGCTCAGATGCTGTATCGAACGATCAGAAACGATCACTCGTGGTTCTCTGGCTATCAATCGGCAACACCATCTGACCGTTCGTTTGTAAACACCACGACTGTCGTCAGGAAGGCCCTGGAGAGAAAGCTCAGGATACCGTTGACTACTCCAAGGACGGCTATGCGACGATCCGCCCGAACGAGCGCGGGGATATGGCGGAGCCCCCCGTCCCGATCGACTCTACCAGCGTTCACACTGAATTGACGGCACATATGTGGCGGAACGGTGCCCTGACCCCACGGGGCTAGCGCGAACTCTCTGGAGGATGCTACTCGACGTGGATGGTGCCGGTCATGCCCAGGCTCTCGTGGGGGACGCAGACGTAGTCGTATTGCCCCGCCACGTCGAACGTGTGTTCGTACGTATTCCCCCGGGGGACGAGAGACCCCTCCGGTGATTCGTCTGGACCGTAGCTGGCAAACCCCTCGGCGTCGACCGGCAGATCCGCTTCGTCGCTGTCATCGGGCCGGCAACAGACGTTGTGGCCGGCACTCGCGAATCCCCAGGTCACGCTCGCGCCAACCTGCACCGTCAACTCCGCGGGTTCGAAGACGTTCTGACTATCTGCGCCCGCGATGACGTCGGCGTCGGGAAACGACGGGCCGGAGAGACACCCCGTAAAGCTGCCGACGAGACTGGCACCGAGGATCGAGAGTGCTTCGCGCCGACCGACGCGGTTGGGCGTCCACCGATGTTGCATCGGGGGCGGTCCCTGTCCGGAGCAGTCCCGGTGATGACAGTCGGAGCCGTTCGAAGTCATGCGGTCGGTTCGGCGGGAGTTTCGGATCCGGTAGCTGGAATATCGGCTTTCAAGAGGACGACACCGACACCGAGGGTAACCAGGAGGCCGATGATGTCGCCGACGAAGATAGGAACGCCGCTCAGGACCGTCATCCAGAGGGGGAGCAGCGACGCCCAAACCAACAGGAGAACGCCGATGACTTTCGGATGGATGTCCGTGGCGAGGACGGTGACACCGAACAGCACGAACGCGAGGTTTTTCGTGATGAGTAATACGAACGGGACAAACGCCGGGTCAGGATGCCCGGAAATGAGTCCGACTGCTTCGGCGATCCCGACCACGCCAACGAAGGCCCAGCCGATGGCCGGAATCGCCGCCACGACCGCGGCCGCTCGCGCCAGGTAGCGTCTTTTGGTGGCGAGGGCCGGAAAGAGCCCGATTGTACCGACCATAATGAACGCTTTGCCGATCTGCGCAAAGGTGTTGGCCTCCGAGAAGGACGTCCCGGTGTAGGTCGTGAGAACCGAGTTTGCGACGAAGACCGCATACAGCGCTCCCCCGACGAGGAACAGTACTGGTGCCTTCGCTTCAAGCGATTCCAAGTGGCCTGTTTCTGATGGCATAGCGCAACGTATGCTGATTGAGGAGTTATAGTTAACCTATATGACATTATAGCAACAGAATTGACATTTCGGAAAGTACGTGTCGGCCGGGAAGAGCTCAATGGCGACCGGATTTAACAGCCCCTCCGGTGAACAACAGGTACATGACCGCCGACGAAACGGCTGTATCAGGGCTCTCAGCTGACGAAGCATTCGCTCTCGTCGCAGACGAGACGCGTCTGGAGATACTGCGGACGCTGTTCAAGCGCAGCGAGTACGACACGATGTCAAACTTCAGCTACCACCTCGACAAACTCGAGGGCCACTTCATCAGTCGAACCGACGAAGGCTACGCCACTCGGCAGACTGGCCGACGAATCGTCGAGGCCGTTATCTCGGGGACGGTGACTGACGACCCTGTGGTTCATCGGGAACCCACGGACAGAGAGTGTCCCCTCTGTGGGGCTCAAATCGAGATAAGCTACCAGCAAGAGCGTGTCGAACTGTATTGTACGGAATGTGCCGGTTTCGTGAGACACGAGGAGTCAGGGGAACAGTTCGACGCCGAGTTCGGTACGCTCGGTCACATCTATCTTCCCCCGGCGGGCATCCAGGGACGGACTCCGACGGAGATGCATACTGCCGCTGTAGTCTGGTCGAACTTGGAAGTCCTGGGCACTAGCGCGGGCGTCTGTTCGCGCTGTTCCGGCCGCATC
>PXRK01000047.1 GCA_003021015.1 Halobacteriales archaeon QS_4_66_20
GGCAGACGACCGAAGGGAGTCTGCCGGTGCCCCCGAGTCGAGCAGCCGGGGGCTTCCTGCATCTACGAGTTCTTCAATTTCTTCCCCGAGGTACTACCGGCGCGGTCACAGCTCGCCGTTCATCGCCGCGAACAGCCGTTCCTTGAACCGCTGTCGCGTGACGCCGCCGCCGGGACCGATCCCCTCCAGGTGTTCGGTGGAGATCTGGCCGCCGCCCATGCGGGCGTGGCCGCCGGCGCTCGACATCGGGACGTCCTCGACGGCGGCTTCGAGCGTCTTGCCCATGTGGACCCGGTCGTCGTTCGAGCGCCCCGAGAGGTGGATGACGCCGTCTTTCTCCGCCAGAACGACGACCGCGTTGACGCCCTCCAGCCGCCGGAGTTCCTCAGCGGCCTGCGGGATCGCGTCGACGTTGGAGACCCGGCCGACGTCGCTGACGGCGAACGCCGACCGGATTTCGCGTTCGAGGATCGCCCGCGCCTTCACGTCCAGCGACTCAGCGTCCATGTCGGGGTTGGCGATCCGGTCGAGTTTCCCCTCGTCGACGCCGTCGTAGAGGTATGACGCGGCCTCGAACTCGGCCGGCGAGCAGCCGTTCGTGAGGTTTTTCGTGTCCGACTGGATGCCGTACAACAGCGCCGTCGACACCTGCGGGTCGAGCGCCCCGCGGGTGCTGTCGAGGTCCGCGAGTTCGTCGGGGCTGACGGGCGTGTATCCCAGCGACTCGAAGTACTCGCTCAGGATCGTCGCGCAGGCGCCCGCGTCCGTCCGGACGTCGGTGAACTTCCGCCCGGTGCCGACGCCGGGGTGGTGGTCGACGACGGCGAGCGGTTCGACGGCCTCGGCGTCGGAGAACCCGCGCGGCCTGTTGTGATCGACGAGCACAATCTCGTGTTCGGTGATCTCGCCCGCGTGCTCGATCTGTTCGAAGGTGGCGTCGAGCACGGTCTGGAACGCCCGGTTCTCCTGGTGGCGGATCTGCCCTGCGTGGTACAGCGTCGTTTCGGTGTCCTGTCGCTGCGCGAGCGCCCCGATTGCCAGCGCACACGACATCGCGTCGGGGTCCGGCCCCGGGTGCATCAACACCCCGACCGCCTCCTGGTCGCCGAGCAGGCGGGCGAACTGCTGGCCCGGCGTGCGCCGGAGGTACCGCACCAGCGCCACCCCGGCCCCGGCCAGGACGAGTACCGCGACGACCACCCCCGCGGCCAGAAGCGGCTCCTCCCGAAGGGTCGACGCAAGCGAGTCGAGGTTGCCCCCGACTGTTCTGACCGCGTCGACTGAACCCATACGGCTACCCGTCGCTCCGCAGACAGATGAATATTTCTCTCACACTCACACTCCCGTCCCCAGCAGTCTGAAGGGTTCTATCCATCATTTTCTGTCACGTACCGCTCGATCGCGTCCCGATACCCTTCCCGGAATGTCGGGTAGCGAAACTCGTAGCCGAGTCCGTGGAGTTTGTCGTTGGCGACCCGCTTGTTCGCGCGGATCCGCCGCCGCGCCGACGGCGAGAGGTCGTCCGACTCGAGCCGGTCCGCGACCGTCTGCTTCGGCGGGGGTTCGACCCCGCACTGCTCGGCGAGCCAGTCGGCGAACGTCCACTTCTCGACCGGTTCGTCGTCGACGACGTTTACGACCTCGCCGCGCGCCACGCCGGCGGCGAGCAGGTGGGCGACCGCGCCGGCGGCGTCGTCGCGGTGCACCACGTTCAGGTACCCCTCGGTGACCGGCCCGTCGAGGTACCGCTCCAGCCGGTAGCGGTCGGGCCCGTACAGCCCGCCGAACCGCGCGACGCTCCCGTCGACGCCGAGGGCAGCTGTCCGGTCGAGCGCGAGCCGTTCGGCCTCGATCAGGAGCTCCTCGCGCTCGCTGTCGGGATCGAACGGGGTCTCCTCGTCGACCCAGCCGCCGTCGTGGTCGCCGTACACCCCGGTGCTGGAGGTGTAGACGTACCGGTCCGGCGGGTGCTCGCGGCCGCAGAACGCCTCGATCGTAGTTCGCTGCCCCTCGACGTACGTCGCCCGGGCAGCCTCGACCCCGCGCCCGCCGGCGCTGGCCGCGAACACGACCGCGTCCGCGTCCGGCACCCGCTCCAGGGCGTCGGGATCGGTCACATCCGCCTGGACGCCGGTGCCGCCGGCCGCCTCGACGGCGTCGACGCCCGCCTCGGAGCGGCGGACGCCAACGACGTCGTACGCGTCCCGGACCTGGCGGACGAGTTCGAGGCCGACGTACCCGCAGCCGAGGACGACGAGTCGGTCGGTCATTGGCGGCCCGCGATGAACGCGTGGAGGATCGCGTACTCCGCGAGCGTCAGCGGGTACCGACCCTCGACTTTCTGCTGGATCTCCCTGGGGTCCATCGCGTCGTCGATCCCTGCCGCCAGCGCCTCGACGTCGAGCACCGCCGTCGACATCCCCATGAGCAGGATGTCCCGCGCCTCCGCCTCGATCGCGTCCGCCGGCGGTCGATCGTCGTCGAGCGCGAGGATCGCGGCCGCTTGCTCGACGGTCACTCCGGCGGCGTCGCCGTTCGCCGCCGCCTCGACCGTCCCGCGGTCGAGCCCCGTCTCCTCGACCGCCGTCTCGACGCCAGCCTGGTCGATCGTCTCGGCGAGTACCACCCCGTAGGCCGACTCGAGCGACGCTGGCGAGCGCTCGCCGGCGTCCCCGAATTCTGACCGTCGCGGCGACGAGCGCCCGCCCGGCGCGGTACCCGACCAGCGAGCGGTCGATCCCGCGGGTCAGGCCGGTCGACAGCGCGGCCAGCAGCACCGCCAGGAAGAGGACGTACAGCCCCACCGGCGCGCCGAGCCACGCCAGCGACTGCCCGCCGCCGGGGAGCAGGTCGCCCCCGCTCATGCTGTCGGCCAGCCCGACTGTCGCGCCGGCGACCAGCGGCCCGAACACCGTACCAGTCGAAGCCAGCGTCCGACAGACGTGGTCCATGCTGTGGCGCGCCTCGGCCTCGATGCGCTGGAGGTCCTCGAGGTGGTCACTCATCGCCAGCAGGGCGTCCCCCGCGGGCCGCCCCTCCTCGCCGGCTAGCGCCACGAGCGCCATGCTCCCCCGGAGGCGACGGCTCGGGACCGCCGCGAGCGCGCCGTGCCGGCCGAGGAACGCCTCCCGAACCCCGACCTGGAGCTGTTGCTGGCGGGTGACGCCGCGTTCCAGTACCGCGCCGGTCTCGTCGTCGAGTTCGTCGGCGGCTCGGGCCAGCGCCGTCTCGACGCCAGCCTGGTCGATCGTCTCGGCGAGTACCACCCCGTAGGCCGACTCGAGCGACGCTGGCGAGCGCTCGCCGGCGTCCCCGAATTCCCACGAGCGCACCGGCGACGCCGGCCGCGACGCCGAGCAGGAGCGCGCTGCGGGTCCGGTCGGTTACGTCGGGGTGGCCGGCCGTGACGTCGGGCGGCGGGAACGCGACCGGGCGCCGCGCCAGCAGCCAGGCCGACGCGACGAGCAGCGCCGCCGGCAGGAAGACGTTGTAGACAAGCACGACCGACAGCGGCGTGATCGGGACGTCGGCGA
Source organism: Halobacteriales archaeon QS_4_66_20 (assembly GCA_003021015.1). Lineage (GTDB taxonomy): Archaea > Halobacteriota > Halobacteria > Halobacteriales > Haloarculaceae > Halovenus. The sequence goes on from PXRK01000047.1 coordinate 3,534, forward strand.
CGCCGGCGGCCGGCAGCAGCGCGACGAGCGCGATCGGCAGCAGGATGCCAAAGGCGTACAGCGCGGTCGCCGGCGTCCGGATCCGTGCGGCGAACTCCTGCATCCGCTCGCGGGTGCCCTCGAGGACGGCCGCGAGCGCCCGGTCGAGCAGGCGGCCGCGGTCGCGCGCCGGCGTCGCCCCGGCCGCCGTGACGAGGGCGAGCGAGCGGCGCAGCGACGGGAACCGATCGGCCCAGGCGTCGCCGAACGTCAGCAGCCCCGAGCGGGCCGTGTTGCGGGTCCGGCGGACGTGCCGGGCGAGTTCGTCCGCGAGCACACCCTCGCCCGAGCGGGCCGTGAACTCGGCTGCGCGCTCCGGTGTGGGCGACAGCCGCATGCTCAGCACCGCCCGCGCGACCAGGTCCGGCGCCGCCCCGAGCGCGCTCGTCCGCCGGGCGGTCGCCAGCAGCCCTGGCGTCGCGTGGACGCCGTGGATTGCCCCCAGCGCCAGGAGCAGCGCGGCGACCGTGCCGGGGAACCGGAGCGACGCCGGGACGAACAGGAGAGCGAACCCGCAGGCCGCGCCGACGAGGATGCCCGCACCGTAGCCGGCGCGGACGAGTCGTGCCGGGGGCAGCTTCCACCCCACGAACCGCAGGTGCTCCCGGAGGTCGTCGCTCGGCTCGACCGGCCACGGGTATAGTCGCGCGAGGGTGGCAATCGGCGAGACGGCTGCGACGAGGGCGCGCAGCGGCCGTCGTCTGCGGCGGGTGCCGCTCATCGTTGCCGCTGCCCGTGCGAGGCAGTTACTGCGTCGCCACCCGTCGCCCCGCGCTCGGCGAGCGCCCCGAGCAACCGCCCGCGTGCGGCGAGGGTCTCCCGGAGGTCGGCGTACGATTCGTCGGGGTCGGCGAGTGCAGCCAGGAGGACGCTGTTGCCCCGGTCGACCCGGCCGGTGGCCGTCAGTCCTGCGTCACTGCGCTCGAACAGCGGTTCGAACGCCGGGTCCTCGCCGCCGACGACCTCCTCGATGGCCCGGACGCGCCGGCTGCCGGCCGCGGTGCGTTCGAGGGTCACGACGAGGTCGGTCGCGCCGAACGACGACGCGGGGACGCCGAGGTCGCTGACGACCCGTTCGTACACGTCGGCGCCGCCGTCGCCGTGGATGGTGCCCAGAACCGCCTCGCTGTTCGCGCCGACGCGCATCGCCTCGTAGAGGACGGCGGCCTCCTCGCCGCGGACCTCGCCGACGATCAGTGCGCCGTCGCCCAGCCGGAGGGCGGTGCGCAGCGCCGCTGTGGGTGACAACTCCTCGCCGTCAGTGCTGGTCCGCAGCGCCTGGATGTCGCGGCCGGCGGCCTGCAGCGACGCGACCGGCAGTTCGGGCGTGTCCTCGATGACGACGGTCCTGACAGTCGGCGGCAGTTCCCAGGTGAGCGCGCCCAGCGCCGTCGTCTTCCCGGCCCCCCGGGAGCCGGCGAGCAGGATCGACCGCCCGCGCTCGACGGCGACGGAGAGCAGCGCTGCCGCCCGGCGGGAGACGGTGCCGTTCGCGATCAGCGCCGGGAGCGTCCAGACGGTGCAGTCCTGCGCCCGGAACGCGAAGGCCGTACCCTGGCTCGGCGGCTCTGTGACGCCTGCGATCCGGACCCGACGGTCGGCGATCCCGGCGGTCGCGTCGAGCGTCGGGTCCGCCCGTGAGAACGCCCGGCCGCTCTCCCGGCGGAACTGCGAGGCGAGCGCGGCGACGCCGGTTTCGGTGAGCCTGACGTTGGTCACCAGCGTCTGGCCGTCGACCGTGACCCGCAGGCAGTTTTCGGGCGCCGGCGCGGTGACGAACACGTCCGAAAGGGACGGGTCGGCGAACAGGTCCTCCAGAAGGCCGTACCCCCGCGTGTGCTTGCCGAGGACGGCGGCGATCCGCTCGGTCCGAACCTCGTCGCCGTCGTGGTCGTGGGCGCCGTCGTGGTCGTGGGCGCCGTCGGCCTGTTCGGGCGCGTCGCCATCGTCAACGACCGCCCGGACGGCCCGGCCCGGTGCGCGGTCGCCGCCCTCGAACTCGCCGGTCGCGAGTCGCCGGTACGCCGTCGAGAGGACCTCAAGCTCCGCGCCCGAGAGCTGCCGGTCGAGCGGATCGAGGTAGTACCGCGTCGGGCCGGTTTCGGGTGTGTAGTGGCGGACGGTTGCCCCCGTGTCGAGTTCGCGCACGGTCGCCAGTTGTGCGGCCGCCGGCGGCGCCGTCTCGACGCGCCAGCGGCTCACTGCCGGCCCGACGTACGGCGCCAGTGCCGTCTCGTAGCCCGCGGCCCTGGCGGCCAGTTCCGCGAGCCCGGTTTCGGCAGCGACGTCGGGGGCAGGACCCGCCCGACCGGTCGCCTCGCGAGCGGCCGCGAGCGGGTCGCGCATCGCCCGCTCGGCCAGCCGCTCGTCGTGGAAGCGCACCGCTTCGGCGAACCGCCCGGCGGCGACCAGAAGCGCCGCGGCGTCGTCCTCGTAGGCACGCTCGACGCCCGCGGCCTCCGTGCGGACGGTGGTCGCGTCGCGGTCGGTCAGCGCCTCGACGACGACCGCCCGGCAGTCCTCGCTGTCTTCGAGGCGGCCGTCGTGGGGGCACGACTCGGCGTCGACCACGAGCGTCTCGCCGTCGAAGGCGGCCTCACAGCCACAGCCGTCCGCCTCGGGCTCGCCCAGGACCGCCGTGAGCGACCCGGCGAGGCTCTCCGGGACCGCATCGAGCGCGTCGTCGGGGGCCGGCGTGCGAAACCCCATGGCTCAGAGCAGGTCCCGGATCCGCTGGAGGGTCCCCGCCTCGCGATCCCCGTCGCCCGCCCCGACCAGCGGATCGTCGGCCCCGTCGGGCAGAACTTCCCCATCCTCCCGGGTAACGGAGCCCTCGCCGTCCGTAGCCGGCGGGTCGCTCGCCGCCAGCGCCTCGACTGTCGGAGCGCCCGGCGTCGTGTCCGTCGGCTGCTGTGACAGGGAGTGCTGGCCGCCGGTGTTCGGCGTCGCGGAGTGGCCGGTCGTGGACGACTCGTCAGTGTGCGGTCGGCCACAGGAGTCACAGCGATGATCGCTGGCTTGCGTGCCAGTACCGCTGCCCCGCTGCCCTGTCTCGCGTTGGCCGCCGATTTGCTGCTGGGTCCCGTGCCGGCTGTCGGCTGGCTGCTGGCTGGCCGCTGGCTGCCGGCTGATCCGCTGGCGGTCGGTCGCTTGCGGAGCCTGCTGCTGGCCGCCAGTTGCCTGCGGAGTCTCAGACCCGCGGCCAGTTGCTTGATTGCTGGCGTGCGCTGCGTCGGTGGCGTGCTCCTCGCCGGTGGCGTCGCCGTTGCCGGCGCGGGCGGTCGACTCCGCCCCGTTCGCCGCCGGCGTGCCGTCGGTGTGGCCGCTCGTTCCCCACTCCCACTCGTCCGCCGGATCGTCGTCGTCCGGTTCGTCGTCGGCTGTCGCAGCCTCCGGCGTGGAGGGGGGTTCCGGAGCACTGCCGGTCGTGACCGTCCCCGAGAGGCGGTCGTCGAGTGCTTCGGCTTTTGCCAGCGCGGCGTCCGCGCGCTGTTCGACGTCGGTGTTGACCGAGCGAACGTTGCCGACGTAGCCGCGGAGTGCCTGGGTCGCTGCTTCGAGCTCCTCGATACGGTCTGCGAGGTCCGCGACGTCGGATTCGAGCGTCTCCAGTCGGTCGAGCGCAGCGGCCTCGTCGGCGACCGCCGAGAGGTCGTGCTCGCCGTCTGTCACCGCCCGTTCGAGCGCCTCGACTCGTTCCCTGAGCGCGTCGTCCATACGGCCGGTGGTCCCGTTCTGGTACTTGAACCCTCGGTCGATGCTCCTCACTCGAACTCGGGGTCGCGGTCGTCGAGGAACGCGGCGACGCCCTCCTCGTGGGCGTCGGTGCCGTACGCCTGGACCTGGAGCATGATCTCGTGGTCGATGGCGTCGGGCCACTGGCGGCCGAGGTTGTCGTGGATGGTCTGTTTCGCGAGGCCGATCGTCTCGGTCGGCCGGTCAGCCAGCGTCGCCAGGAGGTCGTCGACGCGCTCGTCCAGTTCCTCCGGGGGAACGGCCCCGTTGAGCAGCCCGAGGTCGGCGGCCTCGGCGGCCTCGAAGAACTCGCCGGTGAACGCCAGGCGCTTGGCGGCCCGGAGGCCGACGAGTCGCGGGAGGAGGAAGGAGCCGCCGGTGTCGGGGATCAGCCCGACGTGGACGAACGCACAGGAGAACGTCGCGTCCTCAGTGGCGTAGGCAAAATCCGACAGCGCCGTGATCGCGAGGCCAGCGCCGACGGCGTCGCCGTTGACCTTCGCGACGATCGGAACGCGGCACTCGAGCATCGCCTCGACCACCCGGCCGAGCGTCTCGTGCACCCGGTCGTACGCTTCCCGGGGCGTCTCCTCGCGCTCGGCCATCGACTGGATGTCGCCGCCGGCGCTGAACGCCTCCCCCTCGCCGGTCAGCATCACGGCGTCGTGGTCCTCGACGTTCGCGCCCTCGACGGCCGAGGCTAGCTCCTGGGCCGCCTCGGGCGTGAACGCGTTCATCGACTCGGGCCGGTCGAACGTGATCCGTAACTGCCCGTCCACCGTTGTGACGTCCATACCCCGACTGGTTCGGCGAGTCTCTTAACTCTGGTTTCCGCCCTGTTTCTGCCGACATCGCGAATCCACGTCGGCGCGCGCTGGCGAGCGTGCTCGAACGAACTGAGAGCCGCGAGCCGACACCGTGCGAGGGATGAGCACCGCAGCGAACGAAGTGAGCGAGGAGCGCAGTCGGGTGGGGAGGGTGTGGCTCTCGTCCGGGTGGATTGATAGTGATTGTTGTGACTCGTTAAACGGGCCGGCCGTCATCGGCGGCGTAGTACCTCGGGCGGCAGCACGACCCCGAGGTCCGGTTGTGCGGACGGCCGCCCCACCGCCCCTGGTTCTTTGTCGGCCCGGTCCAAAGGGGGGTCCATGTCCGATCAGTCCGGGGGCCGTGCCCCCGACCGGAGCGAGAAGCTCTACCCAAACGCCGGCGGCGGGGAGACGGGCGGCCGGGACGTCTCCCGGCGCTCGCTGCTGGCCGGCTCTGCCGCCGTCGGCGCGACCGTCACCGCCGGCTGTCTCGGCGACGACGAGGGGGGAAACGGCGACGGTCACTCCGTCCTTTTTGTCCCCAGCGACCGAACCCGCACCCATGCCACGCACAGCAGTAATCGCGGGAGTCGGCCCCGGACTCGGGGAATCGCTCGCCCGAAAATTCGTCGACGAGGGCTGCCAGGTCGGCCTGTTCGCGCGGTCGGCATCGTCCGTCGAGGACCTCGCCGACGACCTCGGGGAGCACGCACTGGCCGTCCAGACGGACGTCACGGACCGGGAGCAGGTCGAATCGGGCTTCGAGGCGGTCCGGGAGGCGTTCGGGCCCGTCGACGTGCTCGTCAACCACGCCAGCGGTGGCGCCTGGAAGGGACTCCGGGAGATCGACCCCGGGGAGTTCGAGCGGGCGATAGCGGTCGGGCCGGCGGGCGGCCTGCACTGCTCGCAGGAAGCCGTCGCCGACATGCAGGAGGAGGGCGGGACGATCATCTTCACCGGCGCGACGTCGGCCGTCCGGGGCCGCGGCGGTGCGATCGGGTTCAGCGCCGCCAAGTTCGCCGTCCGCGGGATGGCCGAGTCGATGGCGCGCGAACTCGGCCCCGAGGGGATCCACGTCGCCCACGTCGTCATCGACGGCCAGATCGCGACGCCTGGGGCGGTCGCCGGCACGGATCGCGACGCGGAGGAGTTCCTTGACCCCGACGCCATCGCCGACTCCTACTGGCACCTCGTCGAACAGGAACGCTCCTCGTGGACGCTGGAACTCGACCTGCGCCCGCACGTCGAGGAGTTCTGACGGCCGTCGAGGCGTTCTGACGATCACGAGCGACCGGAGAGCCCGGGTCCCCGGTGAATCACCTACTCGGGCGACCACTCGCAGGCGTCGCCGAGCGCGAGGTCCCGCTCGTCGATGTACGCCGACAGGCAGGCAAAGTTACAGAAGTAGGTCGGCGCACCGCAGTCGGCGGTGCAGTCCCGCACGCAGATCGGATCGTGCTCGAAGATCGGCGATCCACAGTACGCGCACGATTCGTCGGTGTCGGGGGTGTCGATCGTCGTCGCCATGGCTGTCACGAGGAACGCGAGCAAGAAGACGATTGCGTTGTACTGCACCGCCTTGTTCATACTGGTGGCTGTACGTACGTGAAAACTCGAATTGAGAATCCAGGCGGAACGGGTCTGTCTCCGCAGATAGACAGCCAGACGTGATTCAGTTACGCTATGCCGTCCCAACTCCCGTTGTTCGGGCCATGACACAGCCGATGGACTGTCCTGGCACTGGACGGAGTCACGTCTGGCTGTCTAGCAGAGACTGGCGAGTAAAAGAATTACAGCCACCAGTATCAGCGTCAGGTGGGCGTGGATCGCGTCGGTCACGTCCGCGACGGTGCCGCCGGCGCTGCGCATCGCGACGCCGACCGCGTTCCGGCTGCGCGGTCCTGATCGCTGGCCCGACGGTCCGACAGCCGACGCCCCGGACGCCGCTGGTCGATTCGGGTTACCGCGGCGAAACCGGCCGTTTTTGCCCTGTCCGGTCGAACCACACCCATGACCGACTGGCGAGCGACACTCGAACAGGAACGCGACGCGAAAGACGACTTTTTCAGCGAACACCCGCACTCGCCGATCCCTGACGACGAACGGTCGTCGTTCGAGGGGCTGCGGTACTTCGAGCCCGACCCCGACCTGCGGTTCGAACTCGGACTCGACAGCTTCGTCGCGTCGTCGACGATCACCGTCGAGACGACCCAGGACCGCAGTCAGCATTACGAACAGATCAGCGAGTTCTCGTTTACCGTCGACGGGACCGACTGCACGCTGACCGCCTTCCAGTCCGCCGGCGAGGATGAAGAGAGCCTGTGGGTGCCGTTCCGCGACGAGACCAACGGCGAGGAGACCTACGACGCCGGCCGGTACCTCGACCTGGGGCCCGAGGAGCGCACCGACGACGGCTGGGTGCTGGATTTCAACCGCGCGTACAACCCCTTCTGTGCGTTCTCGGACGCCTACGAGTGTCCGCTGGTGCCGACCGAGAACTGGCTCGATGTCCGCATCGAGGCCGGCGAAAAGTACCCGCCGCGTGTCGAGGAGTAGCGGCGGTCCGACTACGGTTTTTCCCGTCGGTTAGGACTCCGGCCGCAGCCGCTGCAGGATCGGGATCTCCTTGATCTTCTCCTCGCTCAGTTGCGCCCAGTCGATCCCGTCGGGTTTCTCCGTCGGGCCGTCCGTCCGGATCGACCGCTCGGGCGTCACCAGCCAGCCCATCGGCACGTCCTCGGTCGTCGTCGGCACGTCCTCGTCGACGACCTGGCGCTCGTGGACCGTCGTGACGGTTGTCGTCGCGTCGTCGACCAGGTCGAACGCCCGGAGGATCGCGAACTCCAGGTCGCTGTAGCCTTCGCCTTTCCCGACGCGGGCGCCCTCGTCGGTGACGGCGACGCTGCCCGACACCACGAGGTCGACCGGCTCCATCTCCCCGGGGCCGACCTGCACGCCGGCCTCCGCGGAGCCGCCGACAGTCGTCGCGTCGTCAATATCCTCGACCTCGTCGGGAGCGAGCCGGAGAAAGCAGTCCGCCTCGCGCAGGCGCGGGACGGCCATGTAGAGGGTCTTGCCCGCCCTGAGTGCCGCCCGCCGGACCGGCAACTGGGGGGCGTCGGGGTTGGCTTTCACGACGTCCGCGTCTTGCCAGGCGTCGAGGTCGGTCAGCCGCTCGGCGGCCTCCTTTGCGCCCGCAAAGTTCGGGATGCGGCCGTGGGGCGGGAACGGGAACCGCGCCTCGCCACTCTCCTCGAGGTCGTCCCAGACGCGCTCGCGGAGCTTCTGCTTGTCCATGCGCCCCGTTGGTCCGCCCCGAGAATAACTCCCCCCGTTCACTCGGCGATCGCGTCCGCCAGCGCCCGGCCCGCATCGGTCAGGTCGGTCCCCTCGTCCTCCCGGGAGACGAACCCGGTGTCCACCAGCTTCGGAACGTGGACGTGGTACAGCCGGAGGTGGATCCGCTCGACGGACTCCGGTTTCTCCCCCTCCGTTCTGTGTGCGAGGTGGCGAGCCAGCGTCGACAGCCGGTTCCGTGACGGACTCGGGACTGACGGCCATCCGAACCCCTAACAGGGCCCGTCACCTACACCGGCCGAATGGAAGTCGCGCTGATCACGGCCGGGGAGGAACTGCTCGCGGGCGACACCGAGAACACGAACGCGACGTGGCTCGCCCAGCGGCTCACCGAGCGCGGCGTCACGGTCACGCGGATTCTCGTCATTCCGGACGACCGCGAGACGCTCACCGAGCACGTCCGGGCGTACAGCGACCAGTGGGACGCAGTGATCGTCACCGGCGGCATCGGCAGCACCCCCGACGACGTGACGATGGAGGCGGTCGCGGACGCGTTCGACCGCGACCTGGTTGTCGACGACCTCGCGCTGGAGGCGGTCCGCCGGCGCCTGGAGGAACTCCACGAGCGGGTGCCGGACCTTGAGGTCGACGTCGACGAGCGCGCCGAGGCGAGCGTCCCGGCGGGGAGCCGTCCGCTGCTCAACGAGGAGGGGCTGGCGCCGGGCTGCGTCCTCGAGAACGTGTACGTTCTGCCGGGGATCCCCGGCGAGATGACGGCGATGTTCGAGTCCGTCGCCGAGGAGTTCGACGGCGAAACGGTCTCGGAGACGTTGTACACCGTCGAACCCGAGTCAAACATCGTGCCGGCGCTCCGGGACGCCCGCGAGCGCTTCGGCGTGAGCGTCGGCTGCTACCCCGACCGGGAGGCGCGGTTCAACCGGCTGAAGCTGACGGGCACCGACGCCGACGGCGTCGCGGAGGCGACCGCGTGGCTGCGCGAGGAAATCGACGCGAGCGAGACGCCCGTCGAGCGCGACTGGGTCGAATGAGCGCCAGCGGCGAAAACGGGCGGGCGGGGCGTCAGCGAGTGGACGGCCGGAGCACCGGACGCTCACCGGGTCGAAAACAGGTGGGACAAAAACGGGGAGCTGGGATACAGGAGCTCAGGCGGACTGGCCCGCCGCGTCCCCGTAGCACGGCGGGCTGTCCGCTAGACGGTCTCCGGGCGTGACCGGGCACGGTGTCACAATCCCGGCACCTGCACTAATGTTGGGACACCTCATTGTTATCCGGCTACTGCGTCCATCTCCGCGGTATAATGGCTGCGTTTACCGCCGAACTAGTCACCCCCTACTCCCGAACGATACTCGTTCGACAGGCTCGCGTCCCGCCGAACGGTAACTCAGTCACTTGGGCGCAGTCTGCCGGTAGGCGAATCATACGGGTCGGATCGCCATTTTCAGCAACCCGGATAGAGCCGTCTACTCCCGATACCAGCGGTCCGGACGAAGCCGCCCGCTCCGGACACCAGCAGTCCGGATGGAGCCGCCCGCTCCAGCCGCAAACAGCTCGGCCGGGACAAACGGTATGGCCGTCGGGACCGGACCGTAGCGTATGGAACTCGTTTCGGTCGCGGCCGTCGCGGACAACCTGGCCATCGGCCAGGACGGGGACATCCCGTGGGAGAGCATCCCCGAGGACAGGGAGCAGTACCGCTCGCGGATCGCCGACGATCCGGTGATCCTTGGGCGGCGCACGTTCGACTCAATGCGCGACGACCTGCCCGGCAGCGCACAGATCGTCATGAGCCGCTCCGAGGAGGCGTTCGACGTCGAGACGGCCCACCATGCCGCCGACGTTGAGGAGGCGATCGACCTCGCGGACGAACTCGGCGACGACGCCGCCTACGTCATCGGCGGTGCGGCGATCTACGAGCTGTTTCTCCCCCACGTCGAGCGGATGGTGCTGAGCCGCGTCCCCGGCGAGTACGAGGCCGACACGTTCTACCCCGAGTGGGACGACGACGAGTGGGAACTGGTCGCTGAGACGCCGTACGATCGGTTCACGCTCCAGGAGTGGGAGCGGCGCCAGGAAACATCGTAACTACGAGCGCTGCGTCGAAGAGAATCTTCGCTGCAATGAGGACAGATCCGTCGCAAAAAAACGGAGATTCGCTACGCGATCATACTGATTGTTGTGAGTCGTTACCGCCGGGGAGTCACAATTCGTGGGGCTCAGCCCGCGAACCAACCGTTCACGTGAGGTGGTCCCGAAAATAATCACAACAATCAGTATCAGTCGTCGCTCGGCGCGGCGGCGCCGTCGCCCTCGTGCTGCTGGCGGACGTACGGCAGCCGGCCGCCGGCCGCCAGGATCGCGCGCTCGCGCTCGCTGGCGTCCAGCACGGCGGTCGCCTCCCAGTCGTCGTTCACGCGGACGGTGAACTCCTTCTGACCGGAGCGAACGCCGGCGTTGACGTCGTCGACGATCTCGATGTCGTCGCCCTGGTCGATGTTCTCGTAGGTCTCCTCCTCGATGAGCAGCGGGATCAGCCCGAAATTAAAGAGGTTCGCGCGGTGGATGCGGGCGAAACTCTGTGCGAGCACGCCCTCGACGCCGAGGTGCATCGGACACATCGCCGCGTGCTCGCGGGAGGAGCCCTGGCCGTAGTTCTGGCCGGCGACGAGGAAGCCCCCGTCGGAGCGCTTTGCGCGGTCGGCAAAGGTGTCGTCGACCCGCGAGAGGGTGAACTCCGAGAGCCGCTCGATGTTCGAGCGGTACATCAGGATCTCCTGGGTTGCGGGGATGATGTGGTCGGTCGTGATGTTGTTACCCATCTTCAACAGCGCCGGCCCCTCCAGTTCGGACTCCAGGGGGTCTTTCAGCGGCACGTCGCCGATGTTCGGCCCCTTGATGAGGTCGTCGTCGGGCGCCTCGTCGGGCGCGATGAGGTCGGCCGTCGAGGCGTCGAACTGCTCGGGCATCTCCAGGCCGGGGTCCTCGAGATCGCCCAGTTCCTCCGCCAGGTCGCGCGGGTCGACGATCTCGCCCGCGATCGCGGAGGCGGTCGCCACTTCCGGCGAACAGAGGTAGACGGCGTCGTCTTCGATGCCCGACCGGCCCTCGAAGTTGCGGTTGAACGTCCGCAGCGAGACCGAATCGGAGGCGGGCACGTGGCCGTTGCCGATACACGCGCCGCAGGTGGCCTCCGAGAAGTTCACCCCGGCGGCCATCATCTCGGCGACCCAGCCCTCGCGGGCCAGCAGTTCCGAGGACTGCTTGGAGCCGGGGGCGACGATCATCCCGGTGGTCTGGTTGACCGTCCGCCCTTCGAGCATCTTCGCGGCCGGCAGGATGTCCTCGAAGGCGCCGTTGGTACAGGAGCCGATGATGACCTGGTCGACCTCGATCCCTTCGACCTCGCGGACCGGAACGACGTTGTCCGGCATCGACGGCTCGGCGATCAGCGGTTCGAGCGCCGAGAGGTCGACGACGACCTCGTCGTCGTACTCCGCGTCCTCGTCGGGCTGGAGCTCGACGTACTCCTCGGCCCGCCCGAGGCGTCCGAGGTAGTCCCTTGTGTGCTCGTCGGTCGGGAAGATCGAGGTGGTCGCGCCCAGCTCGGTCCCCATGTTGGTGATCGTCGTCCGCTCGGGGACCGTCAGCGTCTCGACGCCCGGGCCTGTGTATTCGAGCACCTTGCCGACGCCGCCCTTGACGGTGAGCCGCCGGAGCAGCTCCAGGATGACGTCCTTGGCGGTCGCCCACGCGGGGAGTTCGCCCTCGAGACGGACGTTGACGATTTCGGGCATCTCCGTGTAGTAGGGTGCGCCGCCCATCGCGACTGCGATGTCGATCCCGCCGGCGCCGATGGCGAACTGGCCCATCCCGCCCGGCGTCGGGGTGTGCGAGTCAGAGCCAAGCAGCGTCTTGCCCGGCGCGGCGAAGTGTTCCTTGTGCACCTGGTGGCAGATGCCGTTGCCCGGCCGCGAGAAGTGCGCGCCGAACGTGCCGGCAGCAGAGCGGAGGAACCGGTGGTCGTCGGTGTTCTTGAAGTCGAACTGGTACGTCTGGTGGTCGCAGTACTGGGCGGCCAGCTCGGTCTGGACTTCGTCGATCCCCATCGCCTCGAACTGCAGCCAGACCATCGTGCCCGTCGTGTCCTGCGTGAGCACCTGGTCGACCTCGAGGCCGATCTCCTCGCCGGGTTCGAGTTCGCCCTCGACGAGGTGATCCTCGAGGATTTTCTCGGTGAGTGTCTGTCCCATAGCGTCCCAATCTCCGCTATCCGGAGGTAAAAAAGGTGCTGTTGCGTCAGTTACCTCGTCCACGCGGGCGGTCCCCGCCCGATCGGGGTCGTTTCGTGGGCGCTCGCCGGACCGGTAGCGTTTTGCACGCCTGCCTCCCACAGCCGGCCATGTTCAAAAGCGGCCAGTTCGTCGCCGACCACCTCGGCGACCTCCGCCCGGCGCAGGTACAGCCCAACGGTGTCGACCTCCGGCTCGGCGCCGTGTTCGAACAGACGGCCCCCGGCCGGATCGGGCGCGACGACACGGCGATCGGCGACCGGCGCGAGATCGAACCGATCGACGGCGTCTACCGCCTCTCGCCCGGCGGCTACGTCGTCCAGTACGCCGACCGCGTCCGCATCCCCGAGGGCCACGTCGGCTTCCTGTACCCGCGGTCGTCGCTGCTGCGCAACTCCTGCATGCTCGACACGGCGGTGTGGGACGCCGGCTACGAGGGCCGCGGCGAGGGGCTGCTGGAAGTCCACCACGGGATCGAACTCGAACGGGACGCCCGGATCGCCCAGCTCGTCCTCGCCGAGGCGAACCACGAGTCCGAGTACGACGGCGCCTACCAGGGCGAGAACGTTGACGGCCACTGACACAGATATGTATTTCCCACCTGTTCAAAATATTACTACACCTTTTATCCATTTGAACATCAGAGTTATCCGTGCGGGGTGTTAACACTGCCTGCCGGTGGGGGGATACCCGGCCTGTGCCTCTGACAAGTCTCAACCGGTCTCCCCCTCCAACCGGCCTCATACTGTCGGTCTATGGGATGGCAAGATACGCAAACCGGTGTATTCACCGGGGTGGTTCTGTTCACGATGTCTGGGAGTACTGCTCGACCCACTCGTCGAGCGTGATGCCCATCGCGGCCTGCGTGATCGCGTTCGAGGACGCGGAGTTGGCGCTCTTGAGGAGTTCGGCCTCAAGGGTCCGCTTCGGGACCTCGCCGAGGAAGTGCGGGATCGCACGCTGGACCGAGAGCGGGCAGCCGACTTCGTGGGCCAGCGCGTAGCCTGACAGCGAGTGGGGCACCTCCTCGCTGGCGTACGTCCCGTCGGGGTCGTCGAGGGTGTCGTCGTCGACGTGGTCGACGTACTCGTAGCACTTGCCGACGTCGTGGAGGAGCGCGGCGGCGACGACCGTGTCGATGTCCGGGTCGGCGCCGTGGAAGTCGCGCTGCTGTCTGGCGGCGTCAACTGCGATGCGGGTCACGCCGCGGACGTGCTCGACGTTCGAGACCTCGTGGATGTTCCAGGCGTAGGGGACGTCCTCGATGTCCCGCCAGCCGCCGCGCTCCAGCGCGAGCACCCACGCCTCAATCACCTGCTCGCGCAGGGAGTCGCTGTCAATCTCCTCCAGTTCGGGGAACGCGTCCTCGACCTGGCCGGCGTAGTCGGTCTCGACGGCGTCGGTCCCGGAGTCATCCTCGGCCATCCTCACACCTCGTCTTTGACGACGCGCTCGCGGCCGATGAATCGAGGCCGCTCGTCGATAGCGAGGAAGTTGTCGACGTCCTCGCGCGCGTCCTTGGCCTTGCCCTTCTCGGGGTCGTAGTCCCGCGAGCCCTCGCTGCCCAGCGCGTCGTAGAGTTTCTCCAGGTCCTCGAAGTACAGTTCGGCGACGCCGTCGAACTCCGCGTGTTCGGGGTCGGCCGGAAGGACGGTGTTGTACTTCACGACGCCCTCGATTTCGCGGGCGATTGGGGTGTGGTTGGTCTGCCAGTACTCGACGAACTCCTCGTGGGTCATGCCGTCCTGGCGGACGAGAAACGCCGAGTGCTTGTAGAGGCCGTCGGTGTCACCGGACTTCGTCGGGTTGCTAGTGGGGCTTTGCTCCACGCTGTCGCCGTCGACCTCGTCTTTCTGGACGGTCTCCTCGCCGATGAAGCGGGGGCGCTCCTCGATCGCGAGGAAGTTGTCGACGTCCTCGCGGGCCTCCTTCGCTTTCCCCTTCTCGGGGTCGTAATCGCGGGAGCCGGGGCTGCCGAGTGCGTCGTACAGCGCGTCGAGGTCCTCGAAATACAGTTCGGCGATCCCGTCGAACTCTGCGTGTTCGGGTTCGGTCGGGAGTACCTGGTTGTAGCGCACGACGCCCTCGATCTCGCGGGCGATGGGGGTGTGGTTCGTCTGCCAGTACTCGACGAACTCCCCGTGGCTCATCCCTTCCTTTCGGACGAGCAACGCGATATGTTTGTACATCAGGGCTCACTTCACCTGGCAGGCCAATAAACCCGGGGAACCCTCTCTCGGAGCCACGTTACCAGCACCCACTCGAACGCGGAGGCGAAGAGTTTTAACGCATCTGTCGCGTATTTGCGGTTATATTATGCAGCACGTGAAGGTTCCAGACGACCGCATCGGGGTTCTCATCGGTCGTGGTGGCGAGACGATGCGCGAGATCGAGGAGCGGGCGGAGGTTCGGCTGGACATCGACTCGGAGTCGGGCAACGTCCGCATCGAGATGGTTGGCGACCCGGTCACCGCGCTGAAGGGGCCGGACATCGTCAAGGCGATCGGCCGCGGGTTCGCGCCCGAGGACGCGCTGGAACTGCTGGAAGACGAGATGATGATGTTCGAGATCATCGACATAGAGGCCGCGGCGCGCAACAAAAACGACCTGCGGCGCCAGAAGGGCCGGCTCATCGGCGAGGACGGCCGCACCCGGGAGCTGATGGAGGAGCTCACCGGCGCCTCCGTGGCGATCTACGGCTCGACGCTGGGCGTCATCGGCGGCCCACAGCAGGTCGAAGCCGTCCGCGAGGCCGCCGAGATGATCCTCGACGGCGCCCCGCACGGCTCGGTCTACTCGTTTCTCGAACGCAAGCGCAATGAGCTGAAACACAAGGGCATGGAGTATCACCAGTACCACGGGTGACGGCGCCCGCTGGGCGACTCCCTCCATGATGCGGACTGCGACGATCGGTTGTACGTGGAGAGTTCTACCCCGGAACCGTGCTGAAACGTGTGAATACGCCGGTTTGCGTGTCTTGCCAGTCCACAGAGTCACGTCCGAGACTATCCGCACAGCCTTTTACCCCGCGCCGAGTACTACCGGATATGTCCGACCGTCCCAGTCCATTCAGCGAGATCGAACAGCTGATCGACGAGTTCACGCAGTTCGGCAGCCCGCTCGACCGCTCGGTGGCCGTCGACGTGATCGACAGCGACGACGAGATTCTCGTGGTCGTGGACCTGCCCGGCCGCGATCCCGACGGGATCGACGTCCAGCTGGCGGACAACCGCAAGCTCCAGGTCGCGGCCGGCACGCTCGCGACCGAGCACGAGGGCCGGTACGTCACCCGCGAGCGCGCGACCGACACCGTCGAGCGGACGATCCAGCTGCCGGCGGCCGTCGACGAGGAGGGCACCGAGGCCAGCTACGACCGCGGCGTCCTCACCGTCCGGCTGCACAAACTCACCGGCAGCGGCGACGGCACCGAGATCCCCGTCAACTGATCGCGGCGGACGGGCCCTGGCAATCATTCGCGGCGGACGGGCCCTGGCAATCATTCGCGGCGGACGAGCTCTGTTGATTACTTCCGGCAGACGGGACCGCGAGGCGCTATAAGAACTGAAAACCAGGCAGAAGCATTGAAGTGCGGCCAGCAGTCAGTACTCATCGGGAACCACGCCGTGATGGGCAGCGTCCTGGGACAGATCGAACCAGCAGCGATCAACTACGTAGCGGTGTTCGGGTTCGCCGCGCTGGCCTGTTTGCTCTCGGTCGCCCGGGCCCGCGAAATCGAGGCGCCCGACGTCCGCCGCGGGCTCGTGTGGCTGCTGTGGACGACCGGCTGCTGGGCGCTGTTCCAGATCGGCTTTCTGGTGCTGCCCGATCCGCTTCAGGAGCCGGCGTACACGCTCGGGCTCGTGCTCGGTTTCGCGACGGTCTGGGCGTGGCTGTACTTCTGCTCGGCGTACGCCGGCCGGGGTTTCCACCGGAACACGGCGCTCCGACGGCTCGGCGCCGGCACGTTCCTCGGCGTCGTCGCGGTCAAACTCACCAACCCGATCCACGGCCTGTACTTCACGACGCGGGACGCCAGCGAGCCGTTCGCCCACATGGCGATCGAACACGGGCTGTTCCACTGGGCGGTCACCGGCCTCTCGTACGTGCTCGCGACGGTCGGCATCTTCGTCCTGTTCGAACTGTACTTCGAATCCGGCTACGATACCCGGCCGCTGGGCGCCCTGACGGGGCTGCTCGCACTCCCGGTCACGTTCGAAGTCGTCGCGGTCAG
Source organism: Halobacteriales archaeon QS_4_66_20 (assembly GCA_003021015.1). Taxonomy (GTDB): domain Archaea; phylum Halobacteriota; class Halobacteria; order Halobacteriales; family Haloarculaceae; genus Halovenus. The sequence continues at coordinate 19,952 of PXRK01000047.1, forward strand.
GAGCGACCTGTTCGTCGACATGATCTACGCACCGCTGGGCGTCGCCGTGTTCGTCATCGGCGTCCTGTTCGTCTACGAGCGGCGCTTTCTGGCCGTCCAGTCGACCGGCGAGGACGACGACGCCGTCGTGTTCCTCGACGACGAGGGCCGGATCTGCGACGTCACCCCCGCCGCAGTCGAGACGTTCCCGGCGCTCGGGGGGGCGGTGGGCGACCCGCTCGCCGACCGGCTCCCCGAGGTCGCCGCGGCCATGACGAACGGCGAGGAGGTCGTCGCCCACGAGCGGGACGACGAGACGCAGTACTACTTCGTCTCGACGAGCGCCGTGACGCTCGGCAACTCCGAGGGGACGCTCGTCCTGTTTTCCGACGTCACGACCGCCGAGCGGCGCCGCCGGGAGCTCGACCGCCACAACACCCAGCTGGAGGGCTTTGCGAACGCGCTGGCCCACGAACTGCGGAACATGCTACAGATCATCGACTGGCGGCTGGCGCTGGCCACTGACCGCCTGGACGAGGGGACCGTCGAACACGAGTCCATCGAGAGCGCGCTCGCGGCCAACGAGCGGCTGGCCGACCGCGTCGACGATTTCACGACGCTGGCCCGCTACGGCCAGACCGTCGAGCGGTTCGAGACGGTCGCACTCGGCGCGGTCGCCGAGAACGCCTGGTGGCACGCCGACACCGGCGAGATGAGCCTCGAGATCGACGGCGATGGGGAGATCGAGTCCGACCCCGGCCGCCTGCAGGAGCTGTTCACCAACGCCTTCCAGTTCGCCCGCCTCAACGGCGCCGACACGGTGACGGTCGACCTCTTCGAGGACGGGTTCGCGATCGCTGACGACGGCGAGGCGCCGGGTGAGGACGCGGCGGGCTACCTCGAGTTCGGCGAGTCCGTCCCCGACGCCAAGTCGGGCATGAAGCTCCCGAACGTGCGCACGTTCGCGCGGGTCCACGGCTGGCGGGTCGCCGTCGACACCAGTTACCAGGCCGGCGTCAGACTCGTCGTCGACGAGGTGACGGTCGACCTCGATGGCGATGCCGGGAACGAGGACGCGGCCGAGAGCGAGGATGCGGCCGACCGTAAGGGTGCGGCTGGGGCCGACGGGTAGTCGAGTGGGCAGGCCGAGGAAGAGCGGCCATGAGTTCTACACCAATCCGATCAGCCCGAGGAACGCAAAGAGGAGATCGCCGTACGTGAACGCGACGACGAGGCCGACGAACAGTGGGACGATGAAGGGGATGCCGGGCGAGATCCAGATCACGTCGTCGTCGGCGAGCGTTTCCAGGCCGCCCCGGAGCACCTCGGGCGACGTGCCGTAGGCCGTCCCCTCGATGTCGTCGAGGAACGCCTCGGCACCCCACGGGTCGTCGTACGCCTCGCTGCCGTCGCCCGCTTCTCGTTCCTCGTCGCCTTCGTCAGATGGTGTTGCGTCGAGTGATTCCTCGGCCGGCGTGCCGCCGTCGGTCGCCATCGAGCCGTCGCCGGGCGGGTTGGGCTCGTCGGGGAGGGAGGCGGGATCGCGAAACGCGTCGGGATCGTCGCGGAGGTCGGCAAGGGTGCAGCCGCGCCACTGGAGGTACATCCGCAGGGCGTCCAGATCGAGGCTGCGCCAGCTGAAGTACGACCGGAGGCCGGACAGCGAGCGGTCGTCGGTGAGCTTCCGGTCGGAGAAGTCGAGCATGGTGCCGTACTCCTCGGTGGCCCGCTCCCAGGGGATCGGTTTGGCGACGAACATACCCGGCGAGACGTATCCCGAGACCGCGTTTCTGCCCGCCAGCGCGACGGGGTAGAGCGCGCCGATCAACACGGTGTTCGAGAGGATCGTCAGCGAGAACACGCCGACGTCGGTGACGACGATGGGGAGGTCGGCGAGTGCTCCGTTGACGCCGAACGCCGCGAACTCGTAGTCGGGGTAGGTCGGGAACAAGAGTGCGACGACCATGAACGCTTTGGCGTCGGCGCCGCCGAAGCCGCCCATGAGCCAGAACAGATAGGAGAGCGGGATCAGGAAGCCGATGGAGATGGCGGTCCGGATGAAAAACTGTCGCTGGCGGAACGAGGCGACGTCGCCCGTGAGGAGCGTATACACCTCCCAGACGAGCAGGAGGAGCGCGAGGGCTGCCAGCGGGTACCAGGTCCTGTTGGGCACGCGGCGAGTTTTGATGTCGCGCCAGGCGAGAAAGCCGAAGGCCGGCACCACGAGCAGCCTGAGGATGTCGGGAACCGCGGCGAACTCGGTCACACTCCCGGATGTGACGCGCCGGGAGTTAGGGTTTGTGGCTTTCGGGGTAGAGGTGTGTCGAGGACGAACTCGCCGGTTTGCCCGTGACTCTTAAGAGTGTATCCCGGGACCACACCAACATGGAGTACACCACCCTCGGTCCGACCGGAACGCAGGTCTCGCAGCTGGCGCTTGGTACCTGGCGGTTCGGTCGGGAATCCAGCGGCGTCGTCGAGACGACGCGGGAGGAGGCCTACGACCTGCTTTCGGCGGCCTGGGATCGCGGGATCAACTTCATCGACACCGCAAACCGGTACGGCAACCCTCACGGGACGGCCGAGCAGTACATCGGCGACTGGCTGGAGTCCTACGACCGGGAGGATTTCATTCTCGCCTCGAAAGTGTACTTCCCGTTCAACGGCCGCACGGGCGGCGAGCGCGAGCCCGGCCCCAACGACAGCGGCCTCGGGCGCAAACACGTCCGCGCACAGATCGAGGGGACGCTCGACCGCCTGGGGACGGACTACCTGGACCTCTACTACATCCACCGCTGGGACGAGGCGACGCCGATCGAGGAGACGCTGGCGACGCTGAACGACCTCGTCCGCGAGGGGACAGTCCACTACCTCGGTGCGTCGACAATGGCCGCCTGGCAGTTGACGAAGGCACTCTGGACGAGTGACGTCAACGGCTGGGAGCCGTTCAAAGTCACACAGCCGCTGTTGCACGCGGGCTACCGCGACGACATCACCGACTACCTCGACGTCTGTATCGACCAGGAGCTTGCGGTCTGCCCGTATTCGCCGCTAGCCGGCGGCTTTCTCACGGGGAAGTACGAGCGGACCGGCGAGGATCCGACGGCTTTCGAGGGACCGGACGGCGCTCGCGGCGACATCTACGGCTCCTTCGAGGAGTACTACCTCTCCGAGCGGGGCTGGCACGTCCTCGACGAGATCCGCGCCATCGCAGACGAGGCCGACGCGACGCCCGCCCAGGTCGCACTCCGCTGGCTGATCGAACAGCCCGATTTCACCTGCGTGCCGATCGTCGGCGCCAGAACCGTCGACCAGCTCGACGAGAACGTCGGCGCCGTCGACGTCTCCCTCTCCGACGACCAGTTCCAGCGGATCATCGACGCCCGCTACGCCGAGTCCGGAACACGCTACGGCCACCGGTGGTGACGCGACAGACCATCGCGTCACGAAAATACTGATCGCCACGTCACTAACACCACCTAATTCAGCGACGGAGTCCACCGGCAAACTTCGCCGGTCACGGCGAGGTAGGTAATCAAGGCGAAAGACCGAGTTTAAGTTACGCGGAGGGGAACTGACCCTCATGGAATCACGCACGTACGCGGCGGATGCGGCGCCGGGCGACAGCGTCACCGTCGCCGGCTGGGTGCACGAGATCAGGGACCTCGGCGGGATCGGCTTTCTCATCCTCCGGGACACGACCGGGAAGATCCAGGTCAAGTTCGAGAAAGACGGGATGGCCGACGACCTGGTCGAGACGGGGCTGGACCTCCACCGCGAGAGCGTCGTCGCGGTCGGGGGCGATGTCGAGGAGGAGGACCGCGCCCCGACCGGCGTCGAGGTCGTCCCCGAGAACATCGAACTGCTGGCCGAGGCCGACCCCGAACTCCCCCTCGATCCCTCCGGGAAGGTCGACGCGGAGCTGTCGACCCGCCTCGACAACCGGACGCTCGACCTCCGGAAGGCGGAGGTGCAGGCGGTCTTCGAGATCCGCGCGGAGCTGCTGCGCTCGGTCCGCGACCAGTTCCGCGCCCTCGGCTGTACGGAGATCAACACGCCCAAAATCGTCGCCACCGGGACGGAGGGCGGCACGGAGCTGTTCCCGATCACGTACTTCGGCCGCGAGGCGTTCATGAACCAGAGCCCGCAGCTGTTCAAGCAGCTGATGGTCGGCTCCGGCCTCGAACGTGTTTTCGAGATCGGCCCGATCTTCCGCGCCGAGGAACACAACACGCCGCGGCACCTCAACGAGGCGACGTCGATCGACTTCGAATCGGCGTTCTACGACGAGCACGACGCGATGGACGCCTGCGAGGCGGTCGTCATTGCCGCCTACGAGGGCATCGCGGAGAACTGCCAGGACGAGCTTGAGGCGCTGGGGATGACCGACTCCTTCGAGGTGCCCGACGCCGGCTTCCCGCGGCTGTCCTACGAGGAGGGCATCGAGCGGATCAACGCGACGGGTGCGCTGGACGAGCCGCTGGTGTGGGGCGACGACCTTCCGACCGAGGGCGAGCGCGCGCTCGGCGAGGAGATCGGCGAGCACTACTTCATCACCGAGTGGCAAAGCGAGATCAAGCCGTTCTACATCATGGACAAGGAAGACGACCCCGAGCTGTCGACGGGGTTCGACCTGATGCACCCGCGGCTGGAGCTGGTCTCGGGCGGGCAGCGTGAGCACCGCCACGACCACCTCATCGAGGGGTTCGAACAGCAGGGGCTCGAACCCGAGGCGTTCGAGTACTACACGAAGATGTTCCGCTACGGGATGCCGCCCCACGCCGGCTGGGGCCTGGGCGGCGAGCGCCTCGTCATGACGATGCTCGGGCTGGACAACATCCGCGAAGCCGTGCTGTTCCCGCGAGACCGGCAACGCCTGTCGCCGTAGGCGACGGCGCGCCCGTCGAGTGGGAGCTCGTCACGAGCGTCGCGACGTGACGGTGTCGCCGGCGCTTTGCGCCGGCTGCAAGCGATTCCTTCGGAATCGCCCTGTTCCCGCGAGATTGCCAGCGTCTGACACTGATTGTTGTGAGTATTTTCGGTACCACATCGCAATCAGTACACACCCGGACGAAGGGAATACAGCTTTAGGGCGTCGGGACCGCAGTAGGGATGATGCGCGGGTCGCGGCTGGTCACGACCGAACGGGTGGTGTGCTTTGCGTCGCCGAGAAGCGACGCTGCCGTCGATATGCTCGCGGACGCGATGGACGCCCACGACGCGACGCTGACGGTCAGGCCCGTCGGCGAGTCGCTGACGCCGGACGACTGGATCCCGGAGAAAACCCTCGGGATCACGATCGGTGGCGACGGGACGTTCCTCGCGGGCGTCCGTGCGTTCGCGCCGCGGGCGATCCCCTTCTTCGGGGTCAACACCGGAACGCTGGGGTTTCTCGCCCGGACCGACCCCACCGACCTGCCTACGGCGCTCGAAGAGATCTTCCGGGGCGAGGCGTCGGTCTCCGACCGGCAGCGATTCCGGGTGACCGGTCCCGGTGTCGAGGCGACCGGGATCAACGAGGTGACGTTCGAGCTCCCGATGCCGGAGGACCCCGTCGGGCGGAAAGTCTGCCAGCTCGAGGTGGTCGCCGGCGGGGAGTACCTCGGGCGCTACGAGGGCACCGGCCTCGCCGTGGCCGCCCCGACCGGTAGCACCGCGATGGCGCTTTCGGCCGACGGCCCGCTGCAGTACCCGCCGGGCAACCGCACGCTGCAGGTCGTCGGCCTGCACACCAACCGGCTCGGCTTCCGGCCAGTCGTGCTCGACGCCGACCGCGAGGTCCGCATCGCCGCGGACAGCGCCGTCCGGGTGTCCATCGACGGCGGCCGGCCGCAGGTCGATGCCGACGCCGGCGACGCCTTCCGGATCACCGGCGCCGACGAGCCGGCCCACCTGGTCTGGACCGCACAGGACGCCCAGTTCTTCGACGCGCTGGCCGGCAAACTCGGCTGGGGGAACCAGCAGGACCGCCCCGAATCGCCGCGGCCAACCTGGGCGGCTGACGCCGCCGACGACTCCCCACCGCCGCGCGCCGAGCGCGCTCGCCGTGCCGCCCGCGAGGCGGTCTGTGCCGCGGGCGAGGCCGTCGATGCGGCGGTCGGCCGGGTCCGGCAGGAGGGGGCCGCCCCCCTGCAGGCGGTCGAGGACGCGCGCCAGGGTAGCGAACGGATCCTCGCGTCGGTGCTCGACCGGTCGTTCCCCGGGGTCGACCTCCGCTCCCCCGACGGAACGGTGCGCGAGGGCGACGGCGACCGCGACGGCGGAGCTACCTGGCTCGCCGCGCCGCTTGACGGCCGCACCAACGCCGAGCGCGGCAACTCTCACTACGCCGTTTCGGTCGCGCTGCTGGACGGCGGCCCCGTCGCCGGTGCCGTCGCCGCACCGGCGTTCGACGACGTGCTCAGCGCCCGCCGCGGCACTGCGCCGGTACGGGGCAGCCTCGACGACGACGCCGACGACGACGTCCCGGTTGGCCCGACGCCACGCGACGACCTCGACGGTGCGGCAGTTCTCGTCGAGGGGGAGCCGCCGGATGGGCTGGCTGGGACGCTCGCCGGTGCCGGCGAAATCCGGCGGCTGGGCAGTCCGGCACTCGCGCTCGCGCACGTCGCCGCCGGCCGCGCGGACGCCTGCCTGCTGACGGACGTCGACGCCGCGACCGTCGCAGGCGGCTGCTGTCTCGTCCATGCGGCTGGCGGTCAGGTGACGACGCCGGACGGCGAGTCGTTCCACCTGCGGGGAGTCGACGCCGGCGACCGCGTGTCGCTGCTGGCATCGAACGGACCGCTACACGAGGCGCTGCTGGCGACGCGCTGAGTAGCGCGAACGCCGTTTCAAACAAAAAACATTTACCGCGAACACCTGAGCGTTTGTCCATGCACCGCCGCCAGTTTCTCCTCGGAACGGGGTCCCTCCTCGGGGGTGTAGCCGGTTGTTCGGCTCTCTCATCCGGTTCGTCGATGATCGATCTAACCCTGTTCAACCAAACTGACACCCCATACACTGTCGAGATGGATCTGTTCCAGGCTGACGTGCAATCCCGTAGCGATGCGAGAGTGTTTACGGGGAGACTCGACGTGCCAGCAGGTGGGGGAACGCGACGGAACGAGATCACCGAGGCCGAGCCGCTTCTCATCCGGTACGGGGCCTACGAAGAGAACAGTAGACTGACCGATCAGGATCACTCCCACTACTATCCGCCGGGAGGGGACGACAGTCTGACGTTCGACATCCAGCAGTCTGGCACCGTCACCAGGAGAAACTCGTAAGGGCTTTCCCGAGACATCAGCGCACGCGAAGAGTTGCTCGGCGGAGCAACCGCCGAAACACTTACGACGACAAATTCAAAATAAATTCACATGAGTAGAACGTCGATCACTGTCGATGCAGTCACGAAAGAGCGACTGGATCAGTTAAAACGGGACGACGAAACGTGGGACGAATACCTGCTCCGGATCAGCGAGCCGGAGGAGCCGATCGAGGCCGGTGCGTGGTCGGACGAGGAGGCGGACCGGGCAAAGGAGTCGATCCGGAAGTCGCGGGAGAACTGGTGATGACCTTTCTCGATAGTTCGACAATCATCGAGTACCTGCGCGGGAACGGGACCGTCATCGAGTATCTCGACGAACGTCGGCCGTGGTGGACCTCGACACTCTGTGTCTTCGAGGTCTTGAACGGTCCTGCGGGATCCGCGGATTTCGATCCGGTGGAACAACGGCAACGGTTCGGCGGCGTTCAGGCCCTCGAATTCAACGAACAGCTCGCACTCGAAGCCGCACGGCTGCAGCACGCAGCTGTCCGTGATAGCCACGAGCTGTCCCATCGCGACGCGATGATCGCCGCGACGGCTCGCTCAACCGGCGACGAGTACGTCGTCGCGGACAGCGACTTCCAGACGGCCCCGCTGGAGGACGTCATGGAGGTCACGAACCTCCAGGGCGACGAGTGACAGTGACGGGTCCGATCACCCCTCCTCGACGTCATCGAAAAAGCCTTCGACGTCGTCGAGTTCGAGGACAAACTCGGGGTCGAACGCGGTCGCCGGGGTGTGGTAGCCAGTCAGGTTCGCGTCGTCACTCTCCAGCCGGCCGGCAGCGGTCGTCGCGGTGTCGACCGTCAGCGCGTACGTCTCCGGCGTGACGAGCCGCGAGGTTACCGTGCGCTCGCCGTCGGTGGCTTCGCCCCAGACGTACGTCCGGCCGCGCTCGCGCTCCTCCTCGGAGGGTCCTGTGGCGAGCTGTCGGCCGAGCGCCTGCAGCCCGCGCTTGGCCGGTTCGACCGAGAGCAGCGTCGAAACGGGCCCTGAGAGTTCCACCGCGCGGGCGGCCAGCTCGGGCATCGCCGTGTACACCTCGACGTTCTCGATGCCGGTCGTGTAGTAGGCCGTCGAGACGTCGCCCCAGGGGATCCTGACAGCGTTTTTCGGGCCGTTACCGAAGTCGATGGTCCGGCTCTTGCCGCCCAGCGGCACCTCCTCGATGACGCCGTCTCGGCGGACTTTCCCGCCGGCGCTTGCGTGTTCGATCGCCGACGCGACCGTGCCGCCGGACACCGACGTCGGCGCCTCGAAGCCGAGTCGAAGGTGGGTCGCGCCCTGCAGGCGATCGTGGAGGTGCCCCGCGAGGCAGTCGGTCGGCACCACGTCGAACCCGGCGCCGGGGAGCAGGCACACCCCGGCCTTCTCGGCCTCCCGGTCGCGCTCGGCGAGCGCATCGAACACCGGGAACTCGCCCGTGATGTCGAGGTAGTGGGTGCCCGACTCCAGGCAGGCCTCGACGAACGGCTCGTAGGTCTCGACGAACGGGCCGGCGCAGTTCAGAGCCGCGTCGACGCCGTCGAGGTTGTCGGCGGCATCCTCGGCGGGGAATACCCGCGACTCGGTGCCGAGCTGGATCCCGACGCCGCGGGTCTTGGTCCCGTTGCGCCCGGCGACAATCACGTCCATGTCCCGATCGACCGCCTCACGAGCGATCAACTCACCCGTGTAGCCGTAGGCCCCGTAGAGCAGGAGAGTCATACTCGCCGGTTCGGGGCGCCCGCTAAAATACCCGCCGGCCGCGTTTCCCGAGGAGATCGCCCGGGGAAACATATACACCTGGACGGGATTCGCTGGCGATCTACGACGGTACTACGAGGAGTCCCGGCCGGCCACCGAGTTGGACGGATTTCCCGACAGAGTCACGTCCGACAGTATCACTCCCCGTTCACGACAGCTGTTTCGAACCCGCCGTCGGCGACCGCGACGCCGGCAGCACAGACCCGGTGTTCGTACTCGTGGTCGTACAGTTCGCGGGCCGCGCCGGCGGCGTCGGCCGCGTCGAGATCGAACGGTTCGGGCGCGTCGCGCTCGTAGGTGGCCACCAGCGTCGGTTCCTCGACTGCCTCCACCACGAGGGCGTCGCGACGGACTGTCCCGACGACGGCGCCAGGTTCGTCCCCCACGGTCGGATCGTCGGAGTCGTTTCCGACAGTCGGGTCGTCTGTAACGCCGACGACGCCGGCGATGCGGGGGGTGTCGTAGTCGTCTTTCTCGAAGTCGAGCGCGAGTAGCGGTTCGGCGATGGCGTCCCGCGCCGGGTAGCCCAGCGCGAGCTTTTCGGCGATGGGATCGACGTGCGAGCCGTTGCCGATCACTGCACCGCGGTCGGTCAGCCGCAGGCAGTTGTAGCCGATGTAGGGGTTGTCAGTCTCGGGCGCGTCCGGCGTCGGGCCGACCGTCACCGCCCCATCGCGTTCGGTTGTCTGCCTGTTCGGGAACGACCGCGAGGAGACACGGTAGGCGCCGACCCGGGGGCCGGCGACGAGAACACGTCCAACGTACATGCCCGAGGGTTACCGCGCGGGGGTAAGTTGCTGGCGGTTCGCGCCGGGGCCGCGTAAATACGAGTCACACGGTGGTCACTCGTCGAGGCGGGCAGCGGAGCTGAACGCGAGCCAGTTGCCCTGGAGGAACAACAGTAGGGAGACGCCGGCGACCCAGATGGCGTCGATGGCGGCGATCATGACGAACATGCTGAGCAACACGATGATGATCCCGCTGGTCCCCCTGAGCCGCGGGACGAGGATGAGGTAGATCGCGTACCAGATGCCGAACAGCACGAGCAGCCCGAACCCCGCGAAGAACGTCGACTCGGCGACGAACACGCTCGCGAGGATGATCGCCGCGAGGACGCCACCCCGGAAGAGCGAACTCCGCAGGAACGTCATCGGAGCCACCCGTGCGCGCTGTTCGATCCCATCAGTTTCCCTGATTGTCCTACCAATTCGCTCCATGTGTATTAACTTTTTATACCATCGTGAGAAATAGAGCCACGAACGATATGTCGACCAGCAGTCCGGCGGCACGAACGTACAGCCCGGTCGCCTTCGCGGTCACGCCGGGCAGCGCCGCTCGCGGCGCGGTGCTCGGCGTGGTGTACATGCTGTTGTTTCCGATCTACTACTTCGTCGTCCAGCAGGCCGCCGAGGGGACGGCTGCCGAGGCGTCGCTCGACGTCCTCCCGAACACCATCGGGTGGGGCGGGCTGATACTCCTGGGGCTGCTCGTGCCGATCATGCTGACGCTGTTGCTGGCGCTGCTGGGGTACGGCCGCCGCTCCTACGAGGTCGGCGACGAGGGGATCACCGAGCGGCGGGGGATCCTCCTGCGCTCGAAGACGTTCGTCAGCTACGACGACCTCGAAGGGGTGTCAGTCACGCGGTCGCGCGTACAGTCGACGTACGGCGCGGGGACCGTCCGCATCACCGACGTCAACCAGGACGACGAGGAGCAGGTGATGAAGATGAGCTACGTCCGGAACCCGGGGGACGTCGCGACGAACGTCCTCCGGCACGTCACGGACGTCACGGGGTCGACCGACAGCCGCCTCGACACCACCAGCGTCGAGGAACTCGACGTCGACTCGGCGAGCATCTCCGGCACCTCCGCGGACACGCTGGCGGCGGGGACGGGCGGCCGGTACCTGATGCCGACAGCCGTGTTACACCCCCGCCCGGAGGCGGCGGCCATCCACGGGCTGGTGCTCGGCCTGGCCTACGGCGTCCTCGGCGCCGGCGTCCTGTACTACTTCCGCGACCTGGTGGTCTCGATCACCGGACTGGAGAACTCCCTGTTACTCCTGGCGACCGTCGCCCTCAGCGCCGTCGCGGTCGCGGTCGCCGTCGCAGTCTCGCTGTACTGGGCGTACGACCGGACCCAGTACGAACTGTACGAGGACCACATTACGGTCGTCCAGGGCGAAAAGACGACGACGTTCTCGACGGACGACGTCATGGCCGTCACGCTCAAAGACGAAGGGATCGCGTCGCTGAAACGCGGCGTGTGGTCGCTGCTCGCGTTGACGGACCACGGCCACATCAGGCTGCGCGACAAGCAGGGCGACGTTGTCGTCGAGTTCGCGTTCATCGCGAACCCGACGGCCGTCTACGAGGCACTCGACGACTGGCTCTCGTCGGACGAGCTGCACGGCGCCGGGGACCCGACCGTCCAGGAGCGGCGGGACGCTCCCGTGGACCCGACTGTCCAGGAGCAGCGGGACGCTCCCGTGGACGCCGACGACCCCGTCGGGGCCACCGACAGCACCGGCGACGGCGGCGAGTGAATCGCGGGCCGCGCACAGAACGGCATCATACGGTCGTTCGTGATTCGTTACCGCTACGGTGTCACAGTTCGTGGGTCACAGCCCGGCAAACGCCCGATATGACGAGGCAATCCCGAAAATAATCACAACAATCACTATCAGTCGGCCAGCACGGCGCGGCGTTTCGGCGTCGCCACCTCCTCGACCTGCGTCAGCACGAGGAGGGCACCGGCGGCGGCGAGCGTCGCCCCGAGCACGAACGGGACGGCGAAGCCGAACGCGACCAGAAAGCCCGACAGCAGCGGGCCGACGGCGACGCCGAACCCGAACGCCATCGTCAGGATCGACAGCGTGGACCCGGACTGCCCCTCCGAAGCGATGTCGCCGGCCAGCGCCAGCGCCGGGGCGAACACCATCGCGCCGGCGACGCCCTGTGCGAACCGGGCGAGAAACATCAGCCACGGGTCGAGGATGAACCCCTGGGCGAGCGTCGTCGGGATCAGCAGCACGGTTCCGGCCACGATGAACGCCTTCCGGCCGTAGAAGTCCGTCGCCCGACCGATCGGCGCCTGGAGGAGGATCTGTGCGAGCACGAACGCGGCGAACTGCAGCCCGAACATCTGCGGACCCTGGTCGAGGCGGGCGTTGACGATCTCCCCGAGCGTGGCAAAGAGGGCGATGCCGACGGCCATGAAAAAGGAGACGACCCCGAGCGTGAACACCGGGTCCAGCAGGTGCCGGCCCGACCGGTCAAAGACGGCGAACTCCGTGTCGTCGGCGGCGTCGGTCGGCGTGATGTCGGGATCGCGGATCAGCACGAGGATGAGGACGAAGCTGAGCGTCGCCGTGAGCGTCGCGAGGTAGAAGGCGGCGTCGAACCCCGTGAGCGTGAGGGCGAGGCCGGCGACCGCGAGGTCGTAGGGGCCGGCATCGACGACGACGCCGGCGGCGATCGGGCCGGCGCCGAAGCCGATCAGCCGGAACGTGTTGTAGGTGCCCATGTTGCCGCCGCGGTTGCCCTCGGCCGCCAGGTCGTTGACCAGCGCGACCGTCGTCGGGATGATGAACGCGCCGGCGATCCCCTGGAGCGTCCGGAGCGCCAGCAGGTGCCAGTAGGCCGTCGCCAGCGTGTAGGCGAAACTCGCGGCGCCGAGGATGCTCAGCCCGATCAGGACGAAGATCTTCCGCCGGCCAGTCCGGTCCGAGAGCCGGCCCGTGAACGGCTGCAGCGGGCTGTTGACGAAGCCGAACAGCGAGAGGACGACGCCGGTGAGCGCCACCTCGGTCAGGCCGAACGTCGACCCGGCGACGAAGTCGCTGGCGATGAACAGCGGCAGCACGACGATCAGAAACGAGTTGCCGACTGACTCCGCCATCCGGGCCAGCGCCAGCGCGAGTACCTGTGGATCGACTCCCAGCGGGTTCCTCATCGGCGAGCCAGCACCTCCACGTACGCGACCATACGAGCACGTTTGGCTTGGCGAGGAATACAGTTGTGATCCCGCTCTCGGGATCGTTCGGACGCCGGGACCGGATCGCGATTGCCGCGCCACTCCAGCGCCGTCGGCGACCGCGTCGCGAGTACCGCCAGAAAAACAAGCGTTATGCCCGGCGCCCGGTTTCGTTCGCGCATGAAGCTACTCGTGACGGACCCGATCGCGGACGCGGGCATCGATCTGCTCCGGGAGTCGGGTCACGAGGTGGAGACGAGCTACGATCTCGCCGGCGAGGAGTTACTCGCTGCAGTCGAGGGGGTCCACGCGCTGATCGTCCGCTCCGGAACCGAGGTGACACGGGACGTGATCGAGGCCGCCGACGACCTCGTGATCGTCGGCCGGGCGGGGATCGGCGTCGACAACATCGACATCGACGCGGCGACGGATAACGGCGTCATCGTCGCCAACGCCCCGGAGGGCAACGTCCGGGCCGCCGCCGAGCACACCGTCGGGATGACGTTCGCGACCGCGCGCTCGATCCCGCAGGCCCACGAGCGCCTGACGGGCGGCGAGTGGGCCAAAGGCGAGTTCCTCGGCAGCGAGATCACCGACAAGACGCTGGGTATCGTCGGTCTCGGGCGCGTCGGCCAGGAGGTCGCCAGACGGCTGGGCAACCTCGGGATGGAGCTGATCGCGTTCGACCCCTACATCAGCACCGAGCGCGCCGACCAGCTCGGCGCCGAACTCGTCCCCGACCTGGCGGCGTGTCTCGACCGCGCGGACTTCCTGACGATCCACACGCCGCTGACCGACGAGACCGCCCACATGATCGCCGGGGAGGAGCTCGCCAAGCTCGAGGGCGGCTACGTGGTCAACTGTGCCCGCGGCGGCGTCGTCGACGAGACGGCGCTCGCCGAGGCTGTCGAGGACGGTATCCTTGCCGGCGCCGCGGTCGACGTGTTCGCCGACGAGCCCGTCGACCCGGACAGCCCGCTGCTCGATGTCGAGGATGTCATCGTCACCCCGCATCTGGGTGCCTCCACCGAGGCAGCCCAGGAGAACGTCGCCGTCTCGACCGCCCGGCAGGTGGTCGCCGCCTTCGACGGCGAGCCAGTCACGAACGCCGTCAACGCCCCCTCGATCGACGAGAGCACGTACCGGCAGGTCGAACCATACATCAACCTCGCGGACACCGCCGGCAAAATCGCTGTCCAGCTGTTCGACGACCGCCTCGAGCGGGTCGAGGTCACCTACGCCGGGGACATCGCCGCCCAGGACGTCGATCTCGTGACCGCCAGCGCCCTCAAGGGGGTGTTCGAGCCCCTCGAGTGGCAGGTCAACGCCGTCAACGCGCCCCGGATCGCCGAGCAGCGGGGCATCGACGTCGTCGAGACCAAATCCCGCCAGTCCGAGGACTTCCAGTCGCTTGTGACCGTCACCGTCGAGAACGCCGACCGCAGCGTCAGCGTCTGTGGGACGCAGTTCGCCGGGGAGGACCCCCGGATCGTCCGCATCGACGGCTACCGCGTCGACGCCGTCCCGCACGGCCACATGCTCGCCGCGCGCAACGAGGACACTCCTGGCGTCATCGGCTTCATCGGTACCGTGCTCGGCGACCACGACATCAACATCGCCGGGATGTTCAACGGCCGCCAGACGATCGGCGGCGAAGCGCTCTCCGTATACACGCTTGACGACCCTGTCCCCGACGACGTCCTCGCGGAACTCAACGCCGACGAGCACATCATCGACACGAAGTACATCTCGCTGAACAACGGCGAGTAAACTACAGGTGACTGACCTGCTGACTTGCTTAGTGTACCACGGCCAGACCCCCCTGAACCAGCACATGTGGAGTAACATGTATTGCGGGGAAGCGAGTACGTACGCATATGGCAGCTGAAGAAGGACCTGAGGAAACGAAAGTGAGCGACCGGGGGATGGTCACAATTCCGGCGTCTCTTCGCCGTCGCCTCGACATCGAGCCCGGCGACAAACTCCGGTGGGAAACTGATGAAGAGGGGAACCTCTCCGTCGAGATCGTGAAGCAGCGCTATGGTGCTTTCGACGACTTCGAGCCGGTTCCGATGGGCGGCGACGGATCTGAAACGCACGACCTCGCCGGTCACGAAGACGACCCCGCGTTTACGGAGAGTAACTGATGGCGGTTGCAGTCGTCGATACGGGCGTTCTTGTCGGGATGGCGGACGCCGACGATGAGTACCACGACACAGCTATGGAGATCGTCCGTAGGATGGACCACGGCAACCTCCCGACCGGTCGGGTCACAAACTACATCGCGCTCGAAACGCTCAACTGGATACACAACCGGAAGCGCCATCAGAAGGCTGTAGAGACATAGCAGAAACCGAAACCGGCGTCATACTGCCGGACGTGATTCCGTTCCCACCCGGATAGCGCTCAGCAGCTGAGACAACCGAAACCCCAGTCTGATAGTGATTATTGTGACTGTGTACCGGGTCGACCGCACGCAGTCGCACGGTCGATCCCGGAACGACTCACAATAATCCTATGAGCATCACTCGAAGTAACAGAGTCACGTCCGGCAGTATCAGTACCAGTCCAGATCGGCGACGAACGAGCGGAGCATCGAGCGGGTGACGTGGGGCATGCAGACGATGCGGAGTTCGCCCGACCCGGTCTTGGAGACGCGCCAGCCCCGGTCGCGGAGTTCGTCGGTCATCGGCACCGAGAGGTCGGCGGTCACGAGCGGGAGTTCGGGGCCGAACACGTCGTGGCCGCGGCTGGCCAGGGCGTCCGCGACGGCGCTGGCGACGCCGGCGCCGCTGCGGGTGCCCGTGAGCGTGATCTGTGCGGTCGACTCCAGGTACGGCGTGTCCACGGCAAGGTCGTCGAACAGCGACTCCGAGCGCGCGAGCAGGCCGCCCGCAGGCACGGCCGCGCGGCCGGCCTTGTGCGGGTCGATCGTCAGCGTGTCGACGTCGGCGTGGCCGAAGTGCCAGTCGTGGTCGGTGAACGGCAGGTAGAACCCGCCCCAGGCGGCGTCGACGTGGCACAGCGCGCCGGCGTCAGTCGCCAGCTCCGAAAGCGCCGGGATCGGGTCCACGACGCCGTACTCCGTCGACCCCGCGACGCCGACCACCGCGACGGTGTCGTCGTCGATCAGTTCCGCCACGGCGTCGGCATCGGCGCGGTGGTCGACCGTCGGGGCCGTCCGCAGTTCCACACCCAGCAGTTCGGCCGCCTTCCGGAAGCTGAAGTGGGCGCTCGTCGGCGCGACGACGTTCGGCTCGTCGGTGTCGGCGCGGTTGCGGGCGATCCGCACGGCCTGGATGTTCGACTCGGTGCCGCCGCTGGAGACGTACCCCGCCGGCTCTGACAGGCCCGCGATAGCCCCGAGCTTCTCGACGGCCTCCGCCTCCAACCCGGCGACCGCCTCGTAGGTGCCCGGGTCGCCGGGGTTCGTGGCGAGGAACCGCTCGGCCGCCTCGCGTGCCCGCGGGTGCGGCTCGGTGCACATCGACGTGAGAACCCGATCGAAATCCTGCGGCTCGGCCCACTGCGCCTGCTGCATGTGAGGAAACAGGTGGTGAAAACGGTTAATCATTTCGAGGTCGGTTTCCCAGGCGGCCTCGCCGACGTCGCCGTTCGGCCCTCGATGTGGATCCAGCCGATCAGCGGGAATCGCGGCTGCTGGAGCGCGACTGTGACTGCGAAGCCGGCGACGCCCAGCGAGAACAGCACCCCCGGGTACTGCCGGGCCAGCACGCCAATCCCGGACGACGGTAACAAAGTGGACAGAACTTTCATGACACTGGAACGTGAGAGTCCGACAATGGAAGCTGAAACGGCGTTAAATCGGCTGGCGTTCAAGCGAGGGGGTAAGATATTCTCCGCGCTGAGCACCCGACACAGGCGGGTGACGCTGCTGTTGCTCCACCGGGACGGGGTCAAACGCGAGTCCGACCTGCTCGTTCGCGAGAGTACCGAGGACGACGTCGAACACGATCTCATCGCCAACCACCTGCCGGAACTGGAGAAGGCAGGGTTCATCGAGTGGGACAGAGAGACGGGGACGATCTCGAAAGGGCCGCGGTTCGACGAGATCGAGCCGGTACTGGAGCTGATCGAGAACCACCCCGACGAACTGCCGCCGGGCTGGCCCTGATACTGGTGACTGTACGTACGTGAAAACTCGAATTGAGAATCCAGGCGGAAAAGGGTCTGTCTCCGCAGATAGCAGAGACTGACGAGTGAAAGAATTACAGCCACCAGTATGAGCCCGGCGGCGTGCCGTCGGGTCAGGCGGGGAGCTTTTACTCCAGTGCCACGAACGGCGCACCGATGGGAACCGTGCGACGGGTAGCGAGCGTGCTCGCCCTGATTGCCCTCGTGAGTGTGTTCGCGTTACGCCCGCTGCTCGCAAACCCTGCAGTCGTCCCCGCCCTGGACGGCGGGCTGTCCGACCCACGGACCCTGTTCGTCCTCCCGCTCGTGCTCGTGGCGCTGCTCGTGGCGGGTCTCAGGATCAACACGCTGCTGGACGACGATGGAACCGGGACGCAGTACCAGCCGGTCGAGAAGAACAGCTGGGCCGAGGACGAACAACGGGACGGCGAACTGCGGGACGACGTAGCGGGTGAGACGGAGCGGCCCGGGAACACCGCGTTTCTGTCCGGCCAGGGCGGCGCGCGCGATCGCGACTTCGAGATCGAGGAGCAACCGCCGGACGCCGAACTCCAGGGCCACCTCGAACACCTCGAGGCGGAGCTCGGCGACGACGAGACGGTCAGACACGACCTCGAGACCCTGGAGGAAGTCGTCGAGGAGACGGAAGACGAACAGAGCCTCCCCGCCCGCTGTCCGCACGAGCACTGCGGCGCCGCCTGGCGGGAACGCGGGATCGTCGGCATCAACACGGGAAACTACGAACTGCTGGACGACGGAACGACGGTGCTCTGTCTTGCGTGCGAACGGACGGTTTCGCTGGAGTGAGACGCGGCAGCCCGAGCCCATAGACGGGGCGAGCATTTATACTCGATGCCGGGCTCAGCGTGACCCGTGCTCCCGGTCCTGATCGCAGCAGTACTGGTAGCGAGCCTCGGTGCCGGAGCGGCCGCGCCGGTCGGCAGCCAGCCGGTAGTGCCCGGCAGCCACCCAGGATCAGTCGACAGCCAGCCGCGGATCGTCGAACTGTATCCGAACCCGGCGGCCCACGGCGACGACGGGGAGTTCGTCAGACTGTGGGTGCCGCCGGAAGCTGACCTCGGCGCGTACGCGCTCGCCGACGACCGCGTGCGCGTCCCACTGGCGACGAACGGGAGCGAGGGGCCGCCGCAGCCGCCGCCCGGCGGCGGGTACGTGACGCTCTCGACGCAGCCGAACCTGACGGCCACGCTGACCGATAGTCGCCCGTCGGGGATCGATGACCGGCTGCAGCTAGCAAACGGGGGCGACCAGCTCCGACTGCTTCGCGGCGGGACTGTCGCCGACGAGGTCACGTACGACCGCGCACCCGAGGGAGAGGTGTACAACGCAACGACCGGTCGCTGGCAACCGCTCGCCGCGACGAATCGCCCAGTCGTGACGGCCGGCAACGCTACCGTCGAAGCGTTCGTCCTGCCCGACGAGCCCGACCGAACACTGGAGGTGCTACAGAGCGCCGAGCGCCGGATCCTGCTGGCCGGGTACACTCTCTCCTCACAGCGGGTCGTCGACGCGCTGCTCGCGGCGAAGCGCCGCGGTGTCAGCGTCGAGGTGCTGGTAGAAGGATCGCCAGTCGGCGGGCTGTCCGAGAGGGCTGCCGCAGCGCTTGACGAACTCGCCGCCGCTGGCATCCCGGTCCGCGTCAGCGGCGGCGAACGGGCGCGGTACCGGTATCACCACGCCAAATACGCCGTCGTCGACGGCCGGGCGCTGGTGACGACCGAGAACTGGAAACCGTCCGGCGTCGGCGGCCGGTCGAGCCGCGGCTGGGCGGTGCTCACGCCGCAGGATCGGATCGTCTCGGGGCTCGTCGAGACGTTTCGCGCCGACGCTGGCTGGGTTGACGCGATCCCCTGGACGGAGTACGAGAGCAGGACTGTCGTCGAGGACGAACCGGCGAGCGGGGAGTATCCCTCGTCGTTCGACGCCCGGTCCGTACCGGTCGAGCGGACGCGACTGCTCGTGACGCCCGACAATGCGGAAGGAGAACTAATCGGGCTCCTCGACGGCGCCGAGGAGTCGATCGCCATCAAGCAGGTCCGGATCGGCAGCCGCGACTTCCGGCTTCTGGAAGCCACACTCGATGCAGCCGAGCGCGGCGTCGAGGTGCGCATCCTGCTGTCGAGCGCGTGGTACGTCCGCGATGAGAACGAACAGCTGGCCGCCTGGCTCCGCGAGCAGGCCGAGACGGGGGACCTCCCGCTGTCGGTCAGGCTGGCCGATCCCGACGGCGACTTCCAGAAGATCCACGCCAAAGGCGTCATCGTCGACGGGGAGACAGTCGCGGTCGGCAGCGCCAACTGGAACGCGAACTCGCTGCAGGAGAACCGCGAGGTCGTGCTGATGCTAGAAGGCGAGGCGATCGCGGGCTACTTCGAGGCAGTGTTTGACGCCGACTGGGACGACCGCGGCGGCCAGCGGCTGCCGCTCGGCCTCGCGCTTGCGGTCCTGGCTGGGGCAGTGCTGGCAGTCCTCGTCGCCGCCCGACTCACGTTCGAGGGGTGACGGTCATACGGTCGTGCGTGACTCGGTACCGCTCTGGAGTCGCGCGTTGCGCGTTGCAGCCCGTGCACCCACCGATACTGGGTCCCAGCGCCGAAAATACTCGCGCACGACCGTATTAGTGCTCGTCCGGCAGCGCTGTCGAACTGCCGAGCGCCTCGTCGATCTCGGCGTCGGCCATTTTCTCGACGAGTGCGTCGATGACGGCCTCGCGCATCCCCTCGACGAACTTGATCGAGCCGACGACCAGGTGGCCGCCGCCGCTGACACCGCCGCCGGGCACCTCCGACTGGAGTTCGGCGACCATCTCGGGGATGTCCAGGCGGACGCCGTCCGAGCGCAGGACGGCGAAGTCCGGCCCGTAGCCGATGGTGATCACCGGATCGCCCGTCTCCTCGACTTTCCGGTCGTGGATCTTGCCGGTCGTTTTGCCGGGCGCGGGGTAGGTGAACCGCTTGGCGTGGTTCTCGACGTCGATCCGGTAGAGGTGCGCGCCGTTGTCGAGGTCCTCGTGGGTGACGTGCTGCATCGCCGCGTCGAGCTGGTGGTCGACGTCGCGTTCGGCGCGCTCGGCGAGCAGGTCGACCAGTTCCTCGTGGCGCCCCCGGTCATCGCAGTTGACGTACAGCAGGTCGTTGACCAGCTCGCGGCCGGCGTTGTACTTGAGCCAGTAGGTCGCGTAGTCCAGCGCCTCGCCGATGTCGAGCAGGCGCGCCTCGTCGTAGCCTGCCTCGCTCGCGAGGTCCAGGTACTGCCCCATCGCTTCACCCTCGGAGCGGTCCGACAGCCCCGCCACAGCGGGGACGTGGGACAGCTCGTCGGTGAGCGACGGGTCGATCATCCGGGCGACCTCGACGCACATCATCCCGGTCGTGATCCGGTAGTCCTCCCCGTGCAGGTACGGGTTGACGTGCTGTTCGACGAGCCCCTCGACGGCCTCGGGGTCCGGGTGGTGGTGGTCGACCACGAGGATCGGCACGTCGTAGTGGGCGAGGTTCCGGTAGGCCGGCGTGTCCTCCTCGGTGCTGCCGTTGTCGAGCATCAGAAAGAGGGGGAGCTTCTGGCCGTGGCGTTTGCGGTTCTCCAGGGCGAAGTTCAGGTCGCGGGTGACGTCCTCGAGTTCGTAGAACGGCGCCTTGCTCGGCAGCCGCTTCAGCAGGTGCCGAGGGGCGTCGGGGTCCTCCCAGGTCTCGGCGATGAACCGTTCCAGCGCGTACTGGAGCGGCACGCTCGCACACAGCCCGTCGCCGTCAGCGTGGTGGCGAATCCGGATCGGCCGCCCCTCGAGGACAGTCTCGCGGAGCCGCCGGGCGACGTCCGTCAGGTCGTCCCGCAGCGTCTCGAACGCCGGCCAGTCGACCAGCGGGTCGACCGCCGCCGGTTCGACCGTCTCCGCGCGGGCCTCCCGAAGCCGGTCGTCGACGCGTTCGCGGGCCTGGCCGGCGAGGACGCGGAGGTCGTCGACCTCGATCTGGTGGTGGTCGTTGCGGGACTCGACGGTGCCGGTGACCCGGACCACGTCGTCGAGGACCACTTCGCCGTAGGCCCGGACGCCCGCCTCCTCGAACGCCGCGGCCGGGAGCACGCCGCTCCCGGTGCGGATCTGGAAGATTGTCGGGCCGCCGGTCTGCTTGATCTGGACGACGTTCCCCTCGACGTGTGCCGTCTCGCCGGCGTGGTCGGCGAGGTCGGCCGCGTCGACGCGGGGGCCGTGCCCAACCGACGCCGTCTGGTACTCGGTGAGCTGTACTTCGGTAAAACTCATGTCGCCGTCCTCGCGGACCTCCGCGAGTTCGACAACGAGGTCGTCACCGACGCCGTAGCTGTCGACCAGATTCGAGACGTGAACGAGCCCCGATACTGACTCGGAGAGGTCGACGAACACGCCGTACTCGACGACGCCGTTCACCGTCGCGAGGTAGCGTTCGCCGGTTTCGATGTCGTCAAGCGTGCACTGCGGATCGAGGTCGTAGACTGTCGAATCGGAATCAGCCGCGAGGTCGGTACCGTCGTCCCCGGTACCGTTGGGTGTAGACATATCGCCCTGTATGACGCTTGTCCGTTTTTAAGCTTCGATATGCGTCTGCGGTCGACAGGCTCGGACGGCCGCTTCGGAACCCTTGTAAGGGGCCGGAACCGACGCCAGTACATGGGAGCCGTCCGCCCGAGCAGTGCGCAGTTCGGCACGCGGCCCGGCCGCTCCGCACGCGATTGGCCGGGACTCGCCGAGCCCCACCGACAGCGTCCCGCCGGCGAGCGGGACGGCGGGGACGAGCGATGAGCCGCGTGGTCGCACAGGGGACGTTCGACATTCTGCACCCGGGCCACGTCCACTACCTGCAGGACGCCCGGTCGATGGGCGACACGCTCCACGTGATCGTCGCACGGCAGTCGAACGTGACCCACAAACCCGACCCCGTCGTCCCCGGACCCCAGCGCGTCGAGATGGTGGCGGCGCTGGATCCGGTCGATCACGCGCGGCTCGGTCACCCCGAAGACATCTTCGTCCCGATCGAGGAGATCGATCCGGACGTGATCGCCCTCGGTTACGATCAGCACCACGACGCCGAAGCGATCGAGTCCCAGCTCGCCGAGCGCGGCATCGACTGCGAGGTCCAGCGAGCGTCCGCGCGCGAGCGGAGCGCCGACGAACTCCTCTCCTCCGGCGAAATTATCGAGAGGATCCTCGCCGAGCGCGGCGAGGGCTAAACGTGTGAATACACCGGTTTGCGTGTCTTGCCGTTCCACAGAGTCACGTCCGGCTGTATATCAATCCGCGCGGTGCCGAGGGACGGTGAGCGTGAGTTCGATGCCGCGGGGCTCCGCATCCTCGACTGTGAACTCCCCGCCGACGCCCCTGACGACCCAGTAGATGAACCAGAGACCGAGCCGGTCGGCGTGGTTCAGCGGCGTCTCGCCAGTCTCCAGCACGTCGAGTTCCTGCTCCGGGATGCCAGGGCCGTTGTCCTCGATCTCGACGGAGATCCAGTCCGCCGACTGGCCGGCGATCCGGATCTTCACGACCGGTTCGGGCGTATCGTTGTGCTTGATCGCGTTCTCGACGGCTTCCTCGATCGCGGCCATGAACCGCGGGACAACAACCCGGCAGGGGTCGTCCTCCGGCACAGTCAGGCGGAACGTGGCGTCGGGGAACCGGTCCCTGAAGGCGCCGACGAGCTGTTCCAGCCCGTCGGTCAGATCAGTCGGCTCGGCCGGCGCCGGTCCGGAGAGCGCCGTGTCAACGTCTCTGACAGTGTCCGCGAGGCCCACCAGGTCCGTCGCGGTCGACTCGATGGCGTCGAGTGACTCGGGGCGGTCACCGTCGTACTCGTCCTGAAGCAGTTCGGTGTGGCCCTCGATCACGTTCATCTTGTTCCGGAGGTTGTGGTTGAGCACCCGGTTCAGGACCTCCAGCCGGCGCTCCCTGATCTTCCGGTCGGTGATGTCGGTCTGCAAGCCGACAAAGTACGTGACCGCCCCCGTGTCGTCGCGGAGCGGCGTGATGTCGAGCTTGTTCCAGAACGACGCCCCCTCCTTCCGGTAGTTCAGGATGTCGACCGAGACCGGCCGCCCGTCGTCGACGGCCTCACGGATCTGCGCCCGCGTGTCGGGGTCGGTCCCCTCGCCCTGGAGGAACCGGCAGTTCTCGCCGATCACGTCCTCGTACCCGGTGAGGCGCTCGAACTGCTCGTTGCAGTAGATCAGCGGGTTGTCCTCCCGGCTGGGGTCGGTGATCGTGATGCCGACCGTGGCTTCGTCCATCGCCCGTTCTTTCAGTTTCAGGTCCTCGACCGTCTGTTCGAGCTGTGCCTCCCGCTCAGCAAGCCGTACGGCAGTCTGGCGCCGCTCGACCAGGTTCCCGATCCGCGACAGGAGCGCCGCCTTCTTCACCGGAAGTTCGATCACGTCGTCGACGTACTCCCTGGCTTCCGCGGTCGCCGTCTCGGGGGCATCCTCGCCGACGAGCAACACGAACGGCAGGAAGACGGGGTTCGAGGTGTCCCGCCGCGGCTGGAGGGTGCCCGCGACCCTGTTGAACTGCTCGAGGTCGAACACGCAGCAGTCGAACTCCGAGTTCAGCGTCTCCACGTCTGTCGTCGTCTCGACCTGGTACCGCTCGCCGAGCGTCTCGACCAGCAACTCGCGGTTCCGCCCCGCCTCCATGAACAGCAGCACCCGTGGGTCGTCGGGGGTACCCTCGCCGCCCCCGGGACGGTCGTCCGACCCGGCAGGCCCCGAATCCGATGACACGATACACAGCTATATGCGGGGTTCGCTTATAATTGTACCGTCCATTTATATAGAACACCGACGAAATATAGTCATCCCATGGCATCTCCGTTGACTGACAGGCTATCGACAGGAATCAAAGGGTTAGACGAGATCCTCGACGGCGGGCTGATCCCGGCCCGGAGCTACGTGCTCCGCGGCCGTGCGGGAAGCGGGAAGACGATTATCGGGTTCCACGTGCTCGCTGCCGGGATCGCCGAGGGCGAGACGGTGCTGTTCATCAACCTCGAGGAGGACCTGGACGATCTGCAGGCCAACGCGGCCGCGCTCGGGTTCGACACGGGTGCGATCGAGTTTCTGGACCTGAGCCCGACCGCGGACGTGTTCACCGAGGACCAGTCCTACGAGGTGTTCGAGGCCGCGGAGGTCGAACAGCAGCCGCTGACCGAGGAGATCGTCGAGACGGTGACCGAGGTCGACCCGGACCGGGTCGTGGTCGACCCGCTGACGCAGCTCCGCTATCTCACGTCCGGCGACTACCAGTTTCGCAAACAGCTCGTGGGGTTCATGCGGTTTCTCAAAGGCCAGGGCGCGACCGTCGTGTTCACCGTTCAGGACACCGCGGACCTGCCGACCGACGACATCGAGTTCATCACCGACGGCACGATCCTGCTCGAGGCCGGGCGCCACGGCCGGACGATACAGGTACCGAAGTTCCGCGGGTCCGCAACCAGGGACGGCGAGCACGCCTACCGGATCACCGACAGCGGGATGGAGGTGTACCCGGCCCTCCAGCCGGGTCCTCACGGCGCCGACACCAACAGGGAGGACGTCCCGTCGGGCGTCCCCGGGGTCGACAAGCTACTCAACGGGGGGCTCGCCCGCGGGACGGTGAGCATCATCAGCGGGCCGACCGGCGTCGGCAAAACCACGCTGGGCACGCAGTTCATGAAGGAGGCGGCCGAGCGGGGCGAGCGGTCCGTCATCTACCTGTTCGAGGAGAACGAGGGGACGTTCAGGAACCGGTCGAACGCGGTCAACATCCCGGTCGACGACATGATCGAGCGGGGAACGCTGCAGGTCCGCGAGGTGGAGGCCCTGGAGCGGTCGCCACAGGAGTTCGGACGGATGGTCCGTGAGGACGTCGAGGACGAGGACGCCGAGATCGTCATGGTCGACGGCATCGCGGGCTACCGGCTGACGCTCCGGGGCGCCGACGACGCGATGCTCCAGCGGATGCACGCCCTGGGCCGGTACCTCAACAACATGGGCGTGACGACGATCTTCGTCGACGAGACGAAGAACATCGTCGGCGAGTTCAACGCCACGCAGGAGAACATCAGCTACCTGGCGGACAACATCGTGTTCCTGCGCCACCTCGAACTGCAGGGCGAACTGCGGAAGGCGATCGGCGTCCTGAAAAAGCGGACGAGCGACTTCGAGCGCACCCTCCGCGAGTTCGAGATCACCGAGCGCGGGATCACCGTCGGCGAGCCGTTCACGCGGATGCGCGGCATCCTCAGCGGCACACCGGAGATGGTCGACAGCGAAGAGGACACCGGCGGGCGCGAGCGATAACGCGGCTAACGCGCCGGCGCAAGCGATTGCCGGAACAGCCAGCGGGGTCGCCGCTACGAAACCACGGTTCGGATCGGTGGGGACAGAAACACGCGCTCCCCGTCCTGCATAATCCGGACGAACAGCTGCCCTTCGCCCGCCGAACGACCGTAGATCGTGACGAGGTCGTCGACGACTTCGACGTCGACGAGGTCCGCCGACGTTTCCTCCCCCCGGCCGACGGCAAGCTGGTAGGTCTCGTCGTCTCCCAGCGGGATCTCGTCGCGGTCCCGGTCGACGGCGACCGCCCGGAACGACCGGGAGCCGTCCAGCGGAATCTCCAGGGGCTGCATGTGCCAGTGCCTGTTGTCGCCGTGCCAGTGGATGACCACTACCTGTTCGCCGCTCTCGACCTCGACGAGCTCCATCGGGAAGTTCGAGCTGAGCGCCGTCCCGTCGAGCTTGAGGTCCGGGTGGATCTCCTCCTCGGTCTCGGTCGGCTCGTCGCCGTCCTGTCCCCCGCCGCCGACACAGCCGGCGAGGGTCGCCGTCGCGGCCCCGAGTGCGCCCGCGAGGACCCGTCTGCGCGACGACATCACGGCACCTCGACGCCCATCGACGGCATCTCAATGAACGCTGTTTCGTAGCCGCGGTGTCTGGCGACCTGCGGCGGCGATTCGACGACGAGTTCCAGCTGCTCGCCCGACGCGAGGTCGCCCGCGATGCCGTAGTGGTGGCCCAGTTCGCTGTCCAGCGTCTGGACGAGTTCGCCCTCCAGGGCGCCCTCGACCGACAGCGCCATGTCCGCCAGCGGCACGCGGTTGTACGGTGTCCGGGGCGAGACGAGCAGATACCCCGACGATCCGTCGGTCAGCCGCGTCTCCGTGAGGTACCTGACGACGAACGCCGCGTCGCCGCTGGTCGGCGTCCCGAGGCCCTCTCCCGGGTACGCGTCGGCCGGCTGGAGGTCCGAAAACGGCATCGACATTTCCATGCCACCCTCGCTACCGTTGCCGTCGCCCTCACCGCCGTCGTCCATCCCGCCGCTGTCGCCGCCGTTATCGTCCATGCCGCCCATGCCGGCCATCGGATCGAGCGCGCCGGGTTCGCCCCACCGATCCTCGTCGAGGTACTCGACGCCGTTGACGACGGACTCCTGGAACTCCTGGTCGAACTCGAACTCGAAGCGCACCGTCCGGGGTTCGGTGAACCGGTCCGCGAACTCGCCCGTCTTGCGGACGGTGTCGCCGCCGAGCGGCGTCAGGTCGAACTCGACGGTGTAGGTCCCCTGCTCGGGCAGCGGGACGTTGTCGCCGAAGTGAAACCCCATCGTCTGGGAGATCATCGGCCACGGGGCCCGCTGGTCGACGAGGCCGCCGTCGCGGGTGAGCCGTAGCTGTGCGCCGGTGTCGACCGGGAGCACCTCCCCGGTCTCGGCGTCCCAGACCGTCGCCATCAGGTGGACGCCCGTCGAGTCCGGCGTGACCGCCTCACGTTCGGTGCCGCTGACGAGCCAGAACTTGTGGGGGTAGGTGAGCATCGGCATGACGGCGTACTCCCCCGCCTCGACCGTCTCGAGGTGCTCCATCGACTCCCGGTGTGTGGGCAGATACACCGCGTCCGGCGGGTCCTCGACCGACGGCGTCGTCGGCGCGTTCGAGGAGTTGACGACGTCGGGTGAAGATGGCTCGCCGTCGCCTTCATCGCCGTTCGTCTCGTTGCCGCCGTTCCCGTTGCCGTCCTCGTCGTCGCCGCCGATGCAGCCGGCGAGTGCGCCCGTCGTGGCCGCGCCGGCCGCGAGGAACGCCCGCCTGGAGAGCCGATCCGTCCTGCGTCCTGGGGAATGTCGTGTCATGTGATCGACTGACCTCTCGTTAGGCCTCCGGCAGTGCCCGGTCCTCGCGGGGCGGGAGCAGGAAGTTGCCGCGCCGCCGGACGAAGATATACTGGAGGATGCCGTTGTTGAGCCGCTGGCCGACGCCCTCGCCAGCCAGGTCCTCGCCGGCCATCGTCGTCCTGACGCGGACGAACTCGTCGATCGACCGCTGCAGGCTCAGGAAGTGCACGCCCGGCACCTCGTTGTCGACGGTGTTGAAATCGCGGCGCAACAGCGGCGGCGTCCCGTCGTCGTCCCGTGCCCGGGCGGCCTTCTGGGCGTGCCCGACCATGCCGCGCTCGCGGGCGTCCCGTTCCGTGCGCTCGGCGATCTCCCCGGCGACGCCCGTCGACGTCCCGAGTTTCTCGCCGACGTCGCCGGCCAGCCCCTCCTCGCCGTGCTCCGGGCTGTAGATCTTCGAGACCCGCTGGGTGTGGCTGTCCTGCTCGAACCACGTCTGTAGTTGCAGCGTCAGCGACTCGACGTGCATCGTCGTGCCGCCGGCGTACGGGCCGTCCCGGATCGTCACGCGGTCCTCCGGCGCCTGGCTCTCGGCGAACCCGGACCGAAAGCCCATGAAAAACGGCGCCTCCTCGGGAACCGAGTCGGGGACGCCGTCGAGGCCGGTGTGCTGGGCGGGCAGCCCCGGCCCAACGAACCCGGTGCGCCGCGGCTCGGCGCGTTCGAACACCCCCTCCAGGGTCGCCTCCATCGCGACGCCGTTGGGCTCGTCGACCTCCCCGAGCAGCGCCTCTTCGGCCTCCAACACGACGGCGGCCTCGTCGCTGGCGAGGTGGACCACGGCGTCGAACCCGTCGAACTCGGGTGATTCGAGGGTCGTGATCGCTTCGGGGTCGGGGACTGGCTGGTCGGCGCCGACCTGCTCGAAGTAGGCTGGCGAGTAGCCGACGGTGAACAGCAATCCGGCGGGATCGTAGGCGTAGGCACGTTCCAGCGATCGGAACGCAGTCTCGACCGTCTTGCGAACGTCCGCGTCGGGAGTGGTTGCCAGGTTCAGCGCCAGCACCACGTGGTGTTCCGGCGGTCGCGGGTTTCCGTCCTCGTCCGTCCCGAGGGCGTCGTTCCAGGCGTGCTGGCGGGCGGGCCGTTCCGCGGGGTCGCCCGTCGGGGCGCCGCTGCCCCCTTCGTCCCCACCGCCGTCGCCAGTCAGATCGAGACACGCAGAGAGGGCGGCCGTCCCGCCGACGGCGACGAGCGACCGGAGGTAATCGCGTCGGGAGACCTCGTCAGGGTCGGGAAGCTCCATCGGCTGAGCGTAGGGCGCTCACACTCTTTCATATTGCGGTCAGTGTCCCATCGGGACACACACGGCCAGGGTTTAAATCCAGGAGAGCCGGGTACTACTGGCCCGCGCCCCCGAGCCCATCCCAGAACGGGAGCCCGGGATGGGGGATGTGGACGCCGAGGCTCATCAGCCCGTGGGCGAACAGCACGTAGCCGAGCGCGAGGAAGACCACGCCCAGCACCCGGTGGAGCCGGCGCCGGTGGACCGCGTCGACGCTCTCGATGATCGTGCCGTAGGCGAACACCGCGGGGATGGTTCCGACCCCCAGCGCGGCGAGTGCGACGGCGCCGGCGACCGGCGACCCGCTGGCGAATGCGTACAGGTACGCCGGGTAGAGGATCGGACACGGCAACAGGCCGTGCATCGCTCCGATGCCGACGATGCCGGGGCCGCTGGCAAGCCGTTCGACCCATTCGGTCAGCCGGCTCATGATGCGACCCGTCCCTGGCAACTGAACTCCGACGGAGATCCGCCCGAGGACGTACTGACCGCCGATGACGATCACGGCCGCACCGATCAGGACACCGACTACGCCACGGACGGCCTCCGCCGTGGCCGTGACTTCGCCGAGGCCCAGGAAGACGAGGCCGCCGAGCGCGCCCATCAGCGTCCCCAGTAGGGTGTAGCTCGCCGCTCGGCCGAGGTTGAACAGCGCGTGCTGGCGCACCTCGAACAGCGTGAGGTGGGAGCCGCGGACCCGGCGCTTGTGGGCCGCAGTCTCCGCGCCGCCGTCGGCACGCGTCGGGTCCATCTTGCTCGCGTAGATCGTCACGAGCGGGCCGCACATCCCGATGCAGTGTGCTCCCCCGAGTAACCCGACGAGGAAAAACAGCGCGACGTCGGTGCCGAACAGTTCCGGGAGTGCCATCGGACTCGCTTCCGACTTGGGCGTCTCGGCACATAGGCCCGTTGGTCCATTCCGGGGACCGGGAATTCGCTCATAGTGATTATTGTGAGTCGTTCCGGGATCGACCGCGGTACTGCGTGCGGTCGACCCGGTAAACAGTCACAATAATCACTATCACTCCTGCATCTGTGTTCCCGTACTAAAGCTAGTGAGATCGTCGATACGCTCTTCGAGAGTTTCGATTTCCCGGCGTAGTTCGTCGGACTCCGCGTCGTCACTGGCCGCGAGTCGATCTTTGAGTCCCTGGAGGCGCGACTCCTTGGCGTCTTCATCGACTTCTGCCTTCCTGACGTACTCGCTTTCCGAGATCTCGTAGACGTCCGACTCAGCCAACTCCGTCACCTCCAGTGCCTCGGCTACTTTACGAGAGTCGACACTCATGACCCGGTCACGGTCGATACCGACCTCTTCCAGCATGGTCAACACTTCCTCCTCATCCCTGAGCGACCGGTTGCGACGCGACGTTCGCTGAACAGACCCGTACTGGCCGTGGACGGGCTGGTCGTGATGAAGCCTGTTGAGCAGTACCTCGGTGATATCTTGGCGAAGTTCGTTCGCGTTCCGCTGGACGTCCGAACAGAGCGTGTATATGTTCACCAGCGCATCTGTTTCCAGCACCGTGAGATCAGACATTTCGTGATGCTCTAGGGCGTCGATAAGGAGCAAGGCGTCGGAGTACACGTCGATTCCATCGGGTTCGATACGTTCATTCTCGCTGGCATCCGATTCGTCCCTCACCAGTTGCGTATCAGTCACATTTTCTTTTTCAGCTATGACTCCACGTTCTTCGTCGATCTCAAAACGAGGATGCAGACTCAGTACCGCCGGGTACGGATCGGCATCGACTGGAAGCCGGTCGAGTTCGAACTCGTTGTTCGAGTCCTGAATCCGCCGGTAGAGCGTCTCGAACTGCTCGCGCTGAAGCGGTCGTCGCTCTCCACTGTCGGGGAACGTGATAATGACGCGATGTTCTTGCACGTCCGCGATGCGGAACTGATCGTGAGAGAGCGGCGTGATGAGTTCGGCACCGTCGGACAACTCGTCGAGTTCGTCGAGTAGCGTGTGCCAACTGGCGCTGAACGGCATACCGAACCGTAGCGCGTGCCCGGATAAAACAGTCCGGTCGTGACCGACCGTTTTTGTATCAGCAGACTGGATGGAAAGTATGATCGACACTGAGTCTCTTCCCGACCGGCCGTTGACCGAGGGCGAGTTCGAGGATTTTGTCGAGACACGAGGTTGCGAACCATCACCGAACGAACAGTCGTCCTCTGCGTTCGAGGCAGTGAACCCGAGGAACTCGGCGAATTACGCGGGCGGTGCGGCGTTCTGCTTGCGCGTGACGTAGCCCGCAATCCGGTTGCGGACGCTCTTCGATTCGATGTTAGTCAGTTCCGCGACCAGTTCCTTGTTGTGCTCGAAGTCCGGTCCCCAGGCGTCCGGGTATCGTTCCATCAGTATGCGTCCCGTTTTCTTGACGTAGGCAGGTTTGATGGCCATCGTTGCCACCACGTAGCCGGAGGCCCCTCTAAAATGATTCGACTTGGGCCGTCCGGGTGTATACGCTTTTGCCCCCGGCGCAACAATGGGTGGATACGCATGACAGAGCTGCTGTATCTCCCGGACGACGACCGGACGACGCAGTTCTCCGCGACGGTTGCGGAGGCGACCGACGAGTATCTCGTCCTCGACGGGACGTACTTCTACCCGGAGGGCGGCGGGCAGCCGGCGGACCGGGGCGTCATCGAGTGGGAGGGCGGCCGTGCGACCATCGGCGACGTCCGGAAGGACCATGGCGACGTCCACCACCTGATCGAGTCGCTAGACGGCCAGCTTCCGGCGGCCGGCGATGCAGTCGAGGCGGAGATCGACGCCGAGCGACGGCAACGTCTCACCCGGATGCACACCGCTCAGCACGTCGTTTCACGCGTCGTCCTCGACGAGTACGGCACGACCACCGCCGGCAACCAGGTGTACCCCGACCGATCCCGGATCGACTTCGAGCCGGCGTCGTTCGACGAGGCCGACCTGCGCCGGATCGAGGAGCTGTCGAACGAGGCCATCGAGCAGGACCTCCGTGTGACAAAGGAGAACCGGCCACGGGACGCCGTCGAGCGCGAGGTCGACGAGGGACGGGCCCTGCTCGATCTGATCCCGGACTCGGTCGATCCCCTCAGGGTGGTCGAGATCGAGGGGTTCGACATGTGTCCCTGCGGCGGCACGCACGTGAACAGCCTCGGCAAGGTCGGCCGGGTCCGGATCACCGACTGCTCCTCAAAGGGCGACCAGGTACAGCGAATCGAGTTCGAACTCTCGGAGCCGTGATCCTCGGGCAGTGCCCCCGCTATTCATACTGACGGACGAAAATCCGCCGGATTTTCGCCCGCCAGTATTGAACGGGTGATTCCGCGTTGTTCGGGCCGCTCGTCACCGGACTGGCGTCCGGTTCCTCACGCCCCTCTGCCTCTATCAGTTGCCCGGACAATAGTTCACGTACGGCTGTATATCAGGCGCCCTCGCTCAACTCCTCGTACTGCTGGACGAAGTTGTCCCGACAGGAGGGACAGCAGAAGTGATAGGTGGTGCCGTCGAGGGTCTCCCGGGTCCCCTCGGCGGTGACGGAGTTGCCACACTCGACACACTCCAGGTCGAGTTCCGCCTGGCCGATGTTGGGCTGCCAGGCGGTGTCCGCGAGCAGCCCCACGTTGTAGTCGCTGACGAGATCTAGCGGGAGTGCCTCGGACAGCAGTTCGCCGACCTTGCCCTCGCCGGCGAACGCCGTACAGACGAGTCTGTCGTCGGCCGTCCGGAACACGTGGTCGACGAAATCCCGGGGAACGAGCTGTTCCTGAACATGCGTGCTCGATCCCGGCTCACAGTCGACAGTGACGATGATCGGTTGACCCTCCTGCAGCAGCCGACGGTCGAGGTCGACTGTGAACCGGCGGAGCAGCCCCAGTTCCCGGAGGCGCTCGACGCGATCCGAGACCGCCGGCGCCGAAAGCTCTACTTCGGACGCGATCTCGCGGTAGGGACGCCTGCCGTCCTCGAGCAAGAGCCTGAGTATCTCCCTGTCGGTGTCGTCGAGTCCGCGCATGAGGGAAGTATCGCGCGTCGATCAAAAGCAAGTTTCGACGGAGCGCAGGCGGCTTCGGATATACACCCGGACGTTATTTGCCTCAGTCATCTCGACACAACTCGGGACTGTCATAGTGATTGTTGTGATTATTTTCGGAGTCGCATCGCATTCTCGGGAGTTTCACGGGCTGACACCGGAGTCTGATGGGTCGACAGCGGTAACGACTCAC
>PXRK01000048.1 GCA_003021015.1 Halobacteriales archaeon QS_4_66_20
GAGCGGCGTCACACAGCACCGAGAGCGATCGGTCTGACGGCTCCTCACCACCCCAGTTCGAGCCGTGGACTGGACGCCACCAGAACGGGAACACTCGTTCAGACCGATGAACGAATATCCTGGAAAGGTGGCGTACGCACCCGCCTCCATATAGGCGACGGGTTTCGCATCCATTCCCTCGGACACCTGCTTCATCGGTCTACATCCATATACTACCCAATCCCACTTAAAAATTGATTTCAGAAATAGTACCTACTGTTACTGGTTATTACTGGATTCTGTAACAGTTACACTACCCCAATATACAGCCAGACGTGATTCACCCAAGTCGTGCCGTCCCAAATCCCGTTGTTCGGGGCATGACACAGCCGATGGACTGTCCTGTCACTGGACGGAGTCACGTCTGGCTGTATACTTCCGGCCCGTCGAACACGACCATCAGAGTTGCTCCCGTCGTTGTAACAGACTGTGACGGACGAGGAGAAGAAACGCACACAGTTTGGCTCGTCGCCGGGACTCGGCGAAATGGAACGCAGCGTTGTAGTGGCGAGTCCACGCCGAGACGGTGCCCACGATCTGGTTTGGATGGACGTCGCGCCACGTCATGCAGCCACGATTGCGGAGCAGGGTTTCCCAGGACGTCTCGACGACGACCGCAAGGGGCCGTGACCACTCGGCAGCCCGCCGTAGTTCGGACGTGAAACGGTCTCGTTCCCACGTGAGTGCGGTGAGGAAGTCGTGCCCGGACTTGCGTTCGACGGCAAACTGTGGGTGATACGTGTCCGTCTCCGGGTCGTGAGAACAGTGTGTCAACACAGCGTAGTCACCAGTCGAAAGCGTTACGTCCCGTGTCTCGACCGGACAGTCGTCGAAGGTCCACGGACGTTGTTCGCGCGTGTCTCGTAGGATTGTCGTCGGGATCGGAGTTGTCTCTCGGGTCTCGACCATCTACCGGGGTCTGTATCCGGTATCACAGGTAAACGTTCGTCCCAGAGCCGCAGCTGTGGGGCATCGTTCGAGTGATCGACTGCCATTCCCGGCCGTGACTCTGTGCACGCACACCGGAAGCGGCCCTCTACCTAATCATTTAGACAGTGACCCTATCGGGATGCGGGCCGTTGATTGATTTGTGCCCTCACTCTTGTCCATCCACCAGCAGAGCCAGCCGCTGGACGCAGTCCTCGACACCGACCGCTTCGGTACGATCAACGCCCTCTCGTTGCTGGGACAGACGCTGTACGAAGCCAACCGTGGCAACGACGAGCGCGCGCTGCTGTTGCTGGGAACCGCGCTGGTCGCGCTCCAGTCGAAGAAGGCGTCGTTCGCGCTCCAGGGCGTGCTCGCGGCCGACCACCTGGTCGGAAAGATTGCCGGCGAACGACCGCTTGAGACGGTCTTTCGGCAGGTCCCGCTGTAGCGTCCGGGCGGCCAGCCGTGGTCAAGGCGGCACCCAGTGGACGGCGTCGCAGGCGATTGCTGGCTCCACGCAGCGTGAAGCTTATCCGTATCGTGTGCTACAACGACACATGTTACACGAGCGGTTCTCGTGGGATGCAGTGACCGCCGTTTTCGAGGAGGAGCTACCCCGACAGACAGATGCGGGGCGACGAGCACGAACCGGAACCCCGCGTTCAGGCGCTGATGGCAAGAGGAGCGGCGGCAGCGCCGGCGGATCGGGAGCGGACCGCCGGATCGTCTGCGACGGCGGCGTTCGGATGCCGATCGAGGAGCTCGACATCAAGGACGAACTCGCGCTGAAGGAGCGGGCCATCGACGAGGCGCCGGTGGGGATCACCATCTCGGACCCCGACCGGCCGGACAACCAGATGATCTACATCAACGACGCCTTCGAGCGGCTGACCGGCTACGACAAGGAGGCGGTCGTCCGGCGCAACTGCCGGTTCCTCCAGGGGGCGGACACCCGGGAGGAGCCCGTACGGAGGATGCGGGAGGCGATCGACGCCGGCGAGCCCGTCTCGGTGGAGCTGCGGAACTACCGCAAGGACGGCACGGAGTTCTGGAACCGGGTCGATGTCGCGCCGGTCCACGACGAGGACGGCGAGGTGACGCACTACGTCGGCTTCCAGACCGACGTGACCGACCGGAAGGAAGCGGAGATGGCCGCAAAGCAGGAGCGGGAGAAGCTGGAACACCTGCTGGTCCGCATCGAGGGGCTGGTCCAGGACGTGACCCGACGGCTCGTCCAGGCGAGCTCCCGTGCCGAGGTCGAGAGCGCCGTCTGCGACCGGGTCGCCGCCGTCGAGAACTGCGCGTTCGCGTGGATCGTCACCCCGGACCTGGCGCGGGAGACGCTGACCGCGTCGGCCAGTGCCGGGGAGTGGGACCCGCCAGCCGGCGTCCTCGACCGGGAGCTGAACGACTCCGCCGCCGATCCGACGGTCGACGCCTACCGGTCCGGCGAGCTCCGGACCGTCACGGCCGACGAGGAGCTGGCGCAGCTGCTCGCGGGCGAGTCGTGGCTCGACGCCGATCAGCTGGCCGGCGTGGCCGGCGTCCCGCTGGCGTACGACGACACCGTCTACGGCGTCCTGACGGTCTACACCACCGAGGCGGCGACGCTCCCGAAGCACGAAACGGTCGTGCTGGCGGCGCTGGGCCGGGCGACCGGGACGACGATCAACGCGCTCGAGCGCGGGCGGCTGCTGGCCAGCGACAACGTGACCGAGCTGGATCTCCGGATTACCGACGACGGGCTGTTCCCCGTTGTCCTCTCGGACGACGCCGACTGTGCGCTCGAGTACGGCGGCTCGGTCTACAAGGAGGACGGCTCCGTCTTGCTGTTTTTCACGACCGACCGCGAGCCGGGTCCGGTGCTCGAAGTCGCGGCGTCGCTCCCGGCGGTCGACGAGGCGATCCCGCTACAGGAGTACGACGACGCGACGCTGTTCGAGTTCCGGGTGACCGGCGCCTCGATGGTCGCGACGCTGGCAGAGCGGGGCGCCCACATCGACTCGATGACGGTCGAAAACGGGGTCGCGGAGCTGTCAGTCGAGTTCCCGAACCGGACCGACGCCCGGGAGATCGTCGAACTGCTCCGCGAGCGGTACCCTGAGATCGAACTGGCCGGGCGCCGGGAGCGCGAGCAGCCGACGGACACGAAACGGGGGTTCGTGGCGAATCTCGAGGAGCGGCTCACCGAGCGCCAGCTGACCGCGCTCCAGAAGGCGTACCTGAGCGGCTACTTCGACCGGAACCGGGCGACGACGGGGACGGAGCTGGCGGCGTCGATGGAGATCGACCGGTCGACGTACCACCAGCACCTCCGGGCCGCAGAGCGGAAGCTCCTCGACGCGTTCTTCGATCGTTGAGGCGGGCCCCGCTCTCGCGCGAGGGGCCCAACACCGTTCGGATGGGACTACAGAACGAGTGTGACGGGGAGTGAGTAGGTGCAACCACTCCTGGAGGACGGCGGCGTCGGGGCTGTCCCAGCGGAACGCGGACCGTACCCGGTCGGCGGGCTGTCCCGACGCGCCGGGGGACGACGGGCGTCAGCGGGCCGATTCAGCGCGGCGTGGATCGTTCTATCGGGGACGCTCAGGCGTCGGCGGGCTGTGCACCCCCCGGGCTCTCCATGCGGTCGGCGGCGGCGTCGAGGGCCTTGCGGCTCGACAGCAGGATCAGCCCGAACCCGACCTTTGCGGTGATGTCGAGCACCATGAAGCCGGCCGTCTCGACGTTGAGGCTGATCACGCCCAGCCCCTCCGTGCCGACGATCCACCAGGCGGGGTACACCAGCCAGGCGACGAGGATCAGGTTCCGGAGGCGCTTGAACGTCTTCTGCGCGTCGACCGGCAGGGTGCTGGCCTGCGCGGTCAGCGTGTCGAACAGAAAGTACAGCAGTACCAGCAGCAAGCCGGTCGAGACGCCCCACCAGATCAGCCGGTCGCCGGTGGCGCCCAGCAGGACGTCGCCGGTGGTCAGCGTCGCGATCGCGCCGGTGCCGATCATCAGCACGTCCAGGCCGACCAGCGCCGCCAGCTGGTTGCGACTCGCACCCGCGAGCAGCCCGAGGTCGATCAGCAACAGCGGCGTCGTGAACAGCCAGTCAGTGTACCGTGCCCAGTATATCGGGACCTCCTCGCCGCCGACCTGGATCGTCGTCAACCCGAACCCGAGCGCCATCGCGAGGTAGTTGACGAACGCGATGGCGGTGATGAAGATGGTCACGATGTAAAACTCCTGGCGGCGCCTGTCTTCCTCGCCCCAGCCGCGGGCGATGAAGTACAGCATCCCCAGGAACATGCCTGCTGTGCCGAGCCATAGCCAGAGTTGTTCGCTACCAGGTGTTGCCATGATACGGTTGGACATATGTAACGATTAATCATATGGGTGTTACCCAACAGATTGGTGATCCCGCCGGACAGCCGAACGAAACAGGGCCAGCGGCCGGTCGAGGCGCCCCCGGGCGTTCACTCGATCCGGAGGTCGAGGCGCCCCCGGGCGTTCACTCGGTCTGGAGGTCGAGACACCCGGGCGTTCACTCGGTCAAGATCTCGAAGCGGGCGCCGCCAGCGTCTCCCTCGGTGACCAACACCGTCCAGCCGCGGGCCGCGGCGAACTCGCTGACGATCGAGAGCCCGAAGCCCGTTCCGTCCCTCGACGTCGAGTAGCCGTCCTCGAACACCCGGTTGCGGTCCGCCTCGGGGATCCCCTGTCCGTCGTCCTCGACGTAGAAGCCACCATCGAGCGCGCCGACGGTGACCGTCGTCACGTCGCCACCGTGTTCGAGCGCGTTGCGAAAGAGGTTCGCCAAGAGCTGTGAGAGCCGATCCCGGTTCGCCTCGACGGTGCGGTCGGACGCCACGTCGAGAGTTACGTCGCCGGTCTCGACGTGCGCCCAGCACTGTTCGGCGAGCACCCCGAGGGGTATCGACTCCGGCTCGACGTCCTGCTTGCCGCCCCTGGCCAGCGTCAGGAGGTCCTCGACGAGGGCCTCCATCCGGTCGAGCGCCCCCTCGACGGCGTCGAGATGCTCGCTGTCGCGTTTCTGCTGGGCGAGATCCAGGCGCGTCCCGGCGACGTCCAGCGGGTTCCGGAGGTCGTGGCTGACGAGGCTGACGAACTGGTCGAGGCGTTCGTTCTGCGCCTCGAGCTGGCGCGCGTACTCGACGCGCTCCGTGACGTCCTGCTGGTAGCCGACGAACTGCAGCAGGTCGCCGTCCTCGTCGAACACGGGAGCGATGTCGACCTGGTTCCAGAACTCCGTGCCGTCCTTGCGGTAGTTGCGGAGTTCGACAGACACTGGCTCGCGCGCGTCGACCGCCTCCCGCATCTGTTGTACCGGCTCCGGGTCCGTCCCCTCACCCTGGAGGAACCGGCAGTTGCGACCGTCCACCTCCGCCTCGTCGTAGCCCGTCATGTCCTCGTACTCCTCGTTGACGTACACGAGAGGGTTGTCCTCCTGGTCGGGGTCGCTGATAGTGATCCCGACCGGCGCCTTCTCCATCGCGCGGTTGCGCGCGGCGAGCGTCCGTTCGCGTTCGCGCTGTTCGGTGACGTCGCGCGTCACCCCGACCAGCTGCACCACCTCGTCGTCCTCGACGACCGGCGCGAGCGTCGTGTGCCAGTGACGGGTCTCCGCATCGATCCGGATCTGGTCCTCGTAGTCGATGGCCTCCCGCGTCTCGACGCAGTGCCGGCAGCGCTCCTCCAGTCTGGCGCCCTGCCGTTCGCCGACGATTTCGGTCGGCGTCTTGCCACGGAGGTCGGCCGTCGAACGGCCCGTGATTTCCTCGTACACCTCGTTCACCTGCCGGATGCGGAACGCGCCGTTGCGGGTGACGTCGACAAGGAACAGCGCGTCCTGGGTGTGCTCGAAGACGGTTTCAGCCTGGGCTCGCCGCCGCCGACGTTCGAGTAGCTGGCCGAACAGTCGCCCGAACAGGTCCATGAACTCGCGCTCTGCCCGGCTGAACTCCTCCTGACGGGGTCGTTCGCTGGCGAAACACACTGTGCCGTACAGCTCGTCCTCGACCAGCACTTTCTGGCCGATGTAACAGCGGAACCCGTACTTCTGGTAGGCCGGATCGTCCTCCCATCCCTCCGCGGGGGCGTTGTAGACGTTGAGGACCTCGGGCGAATCGATCGTCCGCCGGCAGTACGTCGTCGAGAGATCCGAAACCCCCTCCGTGATGATCTCCGATCCGAACACGCTGACGACCTCGTGGCGGCCGCTGTCCCGGTCGATCTTCACCAGGTGGCCGTTCTCGGTGCCGAACCGCTCACAGCCCAGCTCCAGCAGCCGCCCCGTCTTCTCGTCCGGCGTCGCGTCGGGATCGGCGACGATCGCGAGCAGCCGCCGCCGGTACTCCTCGTCGGCTTCCCGATCTCCGGTTTCCCCGCCGTCGCCGGTCGCTCGCTGCGCGACCAGCCGTTCGATACGGCTCGCCAGCACGGCGTGAGTTCCCGCCTCACCTCGACGGACGAACTCCGACGGTCCGGCGGCGAGCACGTCGCGTGCGAGGCGCTTGTCGCCGTCCGCGGCGAACAGCACCACGGGGAGATCCGGGTGCGATTCCCGGACGCGGCCCAGCAGCGCCATCCCATCCTGTCCGGGCGTGTCGTGGGCCGCGACGAGGCAGTCGACGCTCGTGAGGCGCGCCAGCGCATCGTCCGCGTCACTGACGTGGTCGACTGCGAGTCGGTCGGTCTCACGTTCGAGCGCAGTAACAGTTTCGGGCGCACGTGTCGAGCCGTCGACGTACAACACGCGCACTGTCGAACCCATGTCGACGGTGTTTGCATCCGTCTCCCAAAGGCGTTGTGTCAACCGCCGCCACGCGGCGGCTGGCAGACACCGGCGACTCATAGTGGTTATTGTGACTGTTTACCGGGTCGACCGCACGCAGTCGTGCGATCGATCCCGGAACGACTCACAATAATCACTATCAGTCCGCGCTGCTGGGCGCCCGCGGTGCGGCCGGAGTGGGCGCCTCGTCTTCCAGCGCGATTCGGGCGCTGTCCGCGAGTTTGTTCACCACCGCGCGGCCGTCGCGCTCGCGCTCGACGATGCCGTCCTCGGCGAGGCGGTCGAGGTGGTGAGTGATCGTGCTCGGGTCGCGGTCGAGCCGGTCGGCGAGGCCGCTGACCGAGTCCGGCCCCTCCTCGGCGAGCGATTCGACGATCCGCGCGGTCGTCTCGTCGTGGAGCGCCGCCTCCAGTTCGGCCCACTCGGTGCCGACGGTGACGTACCGGCGGCGGCCGCGAATCTCCTCGCTGGTCACGAGGTTCTCGAACGCCAGGATGCGGAGGTGGTACCGCGCCGTCCCCATTTTGACGTCGGTCCCCTCGCTGATCTCCGTGAGGTACGCCCCCGGCGAGTCGCGGATGAACTCGTAGAGCTGTTCGCGAGTCTCGTGTTCCAGGGGATCGTCGTCGCTGTAGCGCTTGTAGCCGAAGACCGCGAGCACGCGCGCCGCCCAGTCCTGGAACACCGTGACGAGCGTCGCGAGCAGCGACCCGCTCGATGCGCTGGCCGCCGACAGCGCCGCGGCGGCTCCCGCGTTGCGTGCGAGCAGTGCTGCGCCGATCACGACCGCACTGATTGCGACCCCAGACTGCGTCCTGTCGTCCGGGAGCGGGATGCCGCTCTCGCGGTCCTCGTCGTCGGAGTCACTGGCCGCCGAATCGCCGGCGCCGCTCGACTCGTCGCCAGTCGTTCCGTCGGCGAGGGTCTCGTCGGCTGGCGCCGCGGCGTCGGTCGACTCCTCGCGGCCGTCCGCGTCGGCTGACTGATCGCTGTCGGTGACAGTGGTCAGAGTGTCGTCAACGGCGCCGTCGTCGACAGTCACCGAGGCGTCGATCGAATCGCCGTCGATCGCGACGGTGCCGTCAATCGATTCCTCGATCGCTTGCACGACACCCACCTCGGTTGAATCGAGCGTCCCGGTCGCACTGTCACTGATGTCGCCAATCGTCTCGTCGGTGCTGACTGTCGTGTTCGTCGCGTCGTCGGTCGTGTCCTCGACCTTGTCGGTCGTATCGTCGACGTCGTCAGTCGTGTCGTCGACTTCTTCCTCCACGTCGTCAGTCGTATCGTCGACATCGTCAGTCGTATCGTCGACATCGTCAGTCGTATCGTTGACGTCGTCCCCGACGTCGTCAGTTGCGTTCTCGGCCCCGTCGGTCACGTTTTCGGGATCCTCGGGGATGTCCTCGGTCACGGTGGGGAAGTCGTCGTCAGAGTCCGTCCACTCGGCCGTCTCGCTGGAGGTTGCGTCAGCGGTGGGGTCCACTAAGGAGATATCAGTCGTTCCGCCGGCCGTCGCGTCGGTGCCAGAGCTGCCGTTACCACTGTCCGCGGAGTCGTGCCAGTCGTCTGATTCCTGATCGAGCGACACGTTGGCGGCGTCGACGCTATCCGTCGACTCGTCGACAGCGTCCTCGATCGACTCGTCGACAGCGTCCTCGACCGATCCGTCGTCCCCGTCCACTGCCGCGGCAGCGATACCGCTCGCTGGCGCGTAGCCGCAGAGCAGAACCGCAAGCAGGAGGACTACCAGTGACCGGCGGTCGGGGAGCATGCTCTATACAAATCTCAACAGGTCGCTGGTGAATATTTTGTGGCCGAACGTGGCTGCAATCGGGAAATCGAAGCCACAGGAGCCGGCGACAGGGCGTCACGCCTCGATGCCGATGGTCACGCCATCGTCATCGTCGCCGTCGTCGTCGCCATCATCGCCGTCGTCGTCGCTGCTCTCCTCCTCGTCGTCCTCGCCGTCGTCACCCTGCCCGCCGTCGTTTTCCTCGCTGTCATCCTCCTGCTCATCGTCTTGCTCGTTGCCGTCGTCGGCGTTCTCGTCGCCGTCGTCGGCATTCTCGTCACCGTCGTTGCTGTCCTCGCCGCCGTTGTCGGCATTCTCGTCGCCGTTCTCGGCATTCTCGTCACTGTCATCAGCGCCCTCGTCGCCGTCGGCGTCGCCGTCAGCCTCGGCCTCGGCGCTCGATTCGGCTTCGCCGTCGGCGCTGACACCGAGTTCGCTACTGTTGTCCGCAGACGCCAGCAGGCCGGCCTCCGCGCCAGCCTCGACCGAGCCGTCGACGGCGAGGCTGTACACCGACTGCAGCACGGTCAGCGTGACCTCGCTGAAGCTGGAGGCGTTCGTCATTATCGACACCCACAGCGAGCCTTCGCTGTCCTGCTCGTCCTCGCGGGCGTCGTCGCCCTCGTCACCGTCGGTTCCGTCGCGCTCCTGCTCGTCGTTCTGCTCGTCGTCCTGCTCGTCGCCTTCGTCCGCGTCGTCGCTCTCGACGGTGGCATTGGCCTCACCCTCGCTTTCGGCGCTCGTCTCGCTCTCGGTCTCGGTGGCGTCCTCGTCGCTCTCGGCGCTCGTCTCGCTTTCCGCATCGACGGAGCCCTCGGCCTCGATCTCGACCGTGTACCGGCGCTCCTCGCCATCGTAGGCTTCGAGCGTCAGCGTGCCGGCGGCGTAGATGTTCTCGGATTCGATCTCGACGCTGGCCGTCGCGTCGGCGTCGGGGGTCGGCAGCCGCACCGTCCCCTCGGCGTCGGTCCGGTACTCGCCCTCGGCCTCGACGTCAGCCGTCGCGAGGCTGTCGACGGTCACGTCGGCGCCCGCCACCGCCGAGCCGGACTGCTCGACCGTGACGGTCGTCCACTCGTCGTTCACTTCGACTGTCATTTCTACCGATTCCGATGTGGCGGTGTCGCTCCACGCCGCGGCCGGCGCGACCATCGCCCCGGCCACCAGCGCGGCGAGCAGCACCGCGAGCAGTTTGTTGATGCGCATTGCACTCGGAAGGTGGGCGTCTGGTATAAAGGGCGTTCTCGCAGATCCGTCCAAACGTCTCCCCTTCCGGGGTGGCTGGCGGCACGTCAGGATGGGTCAGTCTGCAACGAACGGGACTCATACTGATTGTTGTGACTCGTTACCGCCGGGTATTCGTCAGAAGCCAGTTTCGAGCCGTGAAACCGCCGCTACTGCGATGTGGTTGTGAAAATAATCACAACAATCAGTATCAATCTTTCAGGTGGCGGGCGATGATCTGCTTTTGGATCTCGGAGGTGCCCTCGTAGATGGTGAGGATCTTGGCGTCGCGGTAGTAGCGTTCGACGGCGAAGTCCTTGGTGTAGCCGTAGCCGCCGTGGACCTGGACGGCCTCCTCGGCCACGTCGCAGGCCACCTCGCTGGCGAAGTACTTCGCCATGGAGGCGGCCTGCGGGGCGACGCCGTCCTCGTTCTGCCGGGCGGCGTCCCGGGAGAGCAGGCGCGCTGCCTGCACCTGCGTCCCCATGTCCGCGAGTTTGTGGGCGATGGCCTGGTGTTCGATGATCGGCTGGCCGAACTGCTCGCGCTCCTGGGCGTACTCGACAGCGTCCGCCAGAGCCGCCTGGGCGACGCCGACGGCCTGGCTGGCGATGGCGACCCGCCCGCCGGTCAGGATCGAGAAGGCTGCTTTCAGCCCCTTGCCGACCTCCGTCAGCTGGTTCTCCGCGGGGATGCGAGCGTCGTCGAAGATGAGCGTCGTGGTGTCGCTGGCGCGGAGGCCGAGTTTGTCCTCCTTCTTGCCGACCTCGACGCCGTCGATGTCTTTCGGGACGAGAAACTGCGTGATGCTGTCGGGGTCGTCCCGGTCAGTCTTGGCAAAGAGGATCACGACGCCGGCGCGCTGGCCGTTGGTGATCCACTGCTTTTTGCCGTTGATGACGAACTCGTCGCCCTCCTTGCGGGCCTCAGTGTCCATCGTGGCGGGGTTCGAGCCGGCGTCGGCCTCCGAGAGGGCGAACGCGCCGACGGGGCGGCCGTCGTTCATCGCCGGCAGCCACTCCTCGCGGTGGGCTTCGGTGCCGAACTGCCGGATGCAGGAGGTGGCGAGGCAGTGGACCGACAGCGCCGTCGCCAGCGAGAGGTGCCCGCGGGCGAGCTCCTCGTTGATGATGCTGTCGGTCACCTCGTCGGCGTCGAAGCCGCCGTACTCCTCGGGGACGGTCAGCCCCGCGAACCCCAGTTCTGCGAGGTCGTCCCACACGTCCTCGGGGAACTCCTGGCGTTCGTCGGCCTCCCTGATGCCGTCGCGGACCTCCTCGTCGACGAACTCCCGGACCGTCCCCCTGATGAGCTGCTGTTCGTCTGTGAGTTCCATGCCAGACGTTACGCGAGGCGCGTAATGGAACTGGTGGTTGTCC
This sequence comes from Halobacteriales archaeon QS_4_66_20, assembly GCA_003021015.1. Taxonomy (GTDB): domain Archaea; phylum Halobacteriota; class Halobacteria; order Halobacteriales; family Haloarculaceae; genus Halovenus. Next base: position 11,168 of record PXRK01000048.1, read on the forward strand.
GCTCCGCCGCCAGCCCTACTCGGCCCCGTAGAGTCTCACTCCCCGCCGTAGTCCGGCCGCTCGCGGCGGCGGTCCTCGTCGTGGCTGGAGCCGAACTGCACCGCGTGCTCGTGGCCGTCGCCGAGGTCTCCGAGGAACGCTTCGGCGGCCTCGATCCCACGGGCGGTAAGCCGCTCGATGAACGCAGTGCTGCGGTCGAGTTTCGACTCGAAGCTGAGGCGTTCGTCGAGGCTGATCCGGCGGATCTCGGTGTGGGTGTACTTCTCGGCCGGCAGGTCGCCCTCGGCGAGCCAGTGGTTGACCGTCTCGACGAACCGCAGCTCCTGATTCAGCGAGATGTTGCCCGCGAGTTCGTTCCGGCGGTCGACGATGTCCGCGACGTCGGTGGGTTCGCCCTCGGAGCTCTGGGGGTTGATCTGGACGACCCACAGCTCCTCTGGCTTGCGCTCGGGGTCGGTGTGCAGCAGCTCCTGGATCGGCGGGTTCTGCGAGAACAGGCCGTCCCAGTGATAGTGGCCGTCGATCTCGACCGCCCGGAACAGCGTCGGAACCGCCGACGACGCGAGCAGCGCGTCGACGGTCACGTGTTCGTCCTCGAACGTCTCGAACCGGCCGGCGTTGATGTCGACGGTGCCGACGACCAGGTGCGGGGTGTCGGGGTCGGCGAGCGCCGACAGCGCCTCGACGTCGACGTGTCGGTCGAGGATCTCCCGGAGTTTGCGCTCGCCGTAGGCGGTGGCCGGGACGTCGTAGGGGCTGACCGTCGGCGTCGGAAACGACCAGTGGTGGGCGCTCATCCCCTGGACGAGCCAGGCGTTGAGCCACGTCTCGAACGCCTCGTCCGCCGCGATGTCGCCCCACAGCGCGTCGAGAGTGTCGACTGCGCCCTCGGCCCCGTCGTCGAGGTAGCCCGAGAGCCCCGCCGCCGCCGAGATGGCGCCGCCGGAGGTGCCGCTCAGCCCGACCAGCCGGTAGTCGCTGTCGGCCAGTTCGGGCAGCAGCGTTCGGAGGACCCCGGCCGTGAACGCGGTGTGGCTCCCCCCACCCTGGCACGCGATGGCGACGTTCGTTGGCATTACCTGGCCTCTCGCACCGCGGACACAAAATCCCGTCCGTTCGTCTGTCATCTCGACACAGATCGGGACTGTCAGGGTCGATACGCGTGGATATACAGCCAGACGTGACTCCGTCCAGTGCCAGGACAGTCCATCGGCTGTGTCCTGGCCCGAACAACAGGATTTAGGACGGCACGACTTGCGTGAATCACGTCTGGCTGTATAACCGTGTTCGGTTGATGTTCGGACGAACGATGTCGCCTTTCACACAGGTTCAGGGCTCCGCGACGACGACCAAACGGGGCGACCCCCGGTCCAGCGACTCGCCGTCGAGGCCGCCGTACAGCGACACCTCGCCGAAGCCGGCGTGCTCGAGCAGCCGCCGCAGCTCCGCCGGGGCGTACAGCCGCAGGTCCCACGAGATGGTGCCGAGGAACTCGTAGTCCTCCGGTGCCCCTGTCTCGGAGTCCCCATCTGCCGCTGTCTCCACGTCTAACCCATCCTGTGGCCGGAACAGCCGTTGCTCCGTCTGCATCCGGCCAGTCTCGGGGGTGTACTCCTGCTTTTCGACGTAGAGCAGGCCATCCTCTTCCTGTGCGCTCGATTTCCGGAAGTCGGCCAGCACGGATTCCTTGTTGACCAGTTCCATGACGAACGCTCCGTCGTCGGCGACGCGCTCGCGAAAGCCGGCGGCGATGGCCTCGTTGGTCCCGTCATCGAAGTAGCCAAACGCCGTCCACATGTTGGTGGCGAGGTCGTAGCTCCCCTCCATGTCGGCTAGCTCTCGCATGTCGGCCACCTCGAGGCTCACCCGGTCCCCGACGCCAGCTTCGCGCACCCGTTCGCGGGCAGCGTCGACGTACGCGGGCGAGATGTCGATCCCGTGAACGTCGATCCCGGCCCCGCCGAGTTCGACTGCGTGGCGGCCGATGCCACAGGCCACGTCGAGGGCCTCTGTCGGCTCGACACCATGGGCCGAGAGCAGGTCGAGCAGCTGGTCGACCTCCTCGCCGGTGCGGTCGAGCCGCCGGCGCATCGTGATCTCGAACATCTCCGGATCCTCGACGAACAGTTGCTCGGTCCAGTGGCTCATGTCAACACCGTCTCCGTCACGGCCCCTAATCCTACCGCTTCCCCCTACTCGCCCGCTTCGTTCCCGATCCGCGGGTACAGCACGAGCGCCTCCATCCACAGCACCGTCTCGTCGTCCTGGTTTCCGGTCTCGATCTCCTGGTGGACGATACCGTACTCGTCGTTGCGGGGTTGCTTCCCGCTGAAAGTGATCGACGCGGAGATGGTGTCACCGGGGTGGACCGGGGTGGGCCAGCGGAGTTTCTCCAGCCCCAGCGCGCCGTGGGCGTTCGCCGCACCGAGGTAGTTGTCGACCAGGATGCGCATCGTCATCGCTGCCGTATGCCAGCCGCTCGCGACGACGCCGTCGAACGGCGAGTCGGCCGCGTCGTCGAGGTGGAACCGCTGGGGGTCGTACGAGCGCGCGAAGGAGAGTATTTCATCCCGAGTCACGTTGTAGCTGCCCAGATCGATCGTCTCACCCTCAGTGACCGCCTCGTAGGAGTCGTGCATAGGGGCCGTTGGTTCCCCCCGCCAATTGCCCTGACGGAATCGTCGTACTGCTGGCCCAGTACGATTCGCGGACGCATAGTGATTGTTGTGAGTATTTCAGCGGTCGTCGGGGTCGTCCTGTGCGCGTTCGAGCGCGGCGCGGGCCTCGTCGACGAGCCACTCGAGGCTGTCCCCGAACCGGTCGACGTGGGTGTGCTTGAGGCTGTGTTCGGAAGTCGCGAACTCCTCGGGCGTGAAAAACTGTGCGTCGATCGCATCGGACCCTGCCCGGAGGCAGCCGCCGGTCTGCTCGCGCCGGACTGCGTAGTTGATCCCGACCATGTACTGCTCGGGGGCCGGTTCGCCTGCCTCGTCGTAGAAGTATGTGAGGTCTTCCGGATCGACCGCCAGTCCGGTCTCCTCCTCGAGTTCGCGTGCGACGCCCTCGCGTGGGGACTCCCCGAGTTCGACCCGTCCCGAGGGAAGCTTCCACTCGCCCGGCGATCGGAAATCCTCGACCAGCAACAGCCGGTCGCCGTCCAGCACGGCCGCGCTGCCGCCCGGCGTCGGGTTGTAGAACACGTAGTCGTCACAGGAGTCACACCGGTACACCATCGGCGTCTCGACCTCGCCGAGCATCGGCGAGTCGACCCCCACGACGGGGGCGCCACAGTATGGGCAAAACTTCGGAGGCTGGTTCATACGGACTGTTCGCTGACCGGGGGCAAGTACGTTACTTCGGCGGAGTGACGGATTCGGCGTGGCCGGGGCCCTTATCACACTGGCCCTCCTGAAATGAGTACGATGAACCCGTTCGAAAAGCTCGGTCGCAGCGCCCAGCGGCTCAAGCACAAAGCCGTCGGACCGAGCGATGACGACGTCGTCTACGTCTGTAAAGACTGCGAGGCCCAGTTCACCGAGGAGTCGCCCGAGTGCCCCAGCTGCGAATCGACCGACATCGTCGCCGTCGAACCGTAACGCCGACGCTACCGGTCGAATCCGTCTTCGTCGACCTCGTAGGTGATCGTCAGCCTGCCCGGCGCGTGTTCCTTCGAGGCCTCTTCGAGCGATTTGAACGACTCCAGCAGCTCGTCGGAGTCCGTCGATTCCGACCGGACCGTTCTGGATTCCTCGCGGACCGTGTTGTACGTCTGCTCGAGGATCTTCCGCACCGCGTACGCGTCGGTCTTCGATTCGATCTCGAAGGTCGCTTCGTGAGTAGTCACGTCCACGCAGAGGGCCTCCAGCGGGTTAAAAACAGCCCCGGCACGTCGTCCGTGCGCCCCTCGACGTAACGTGATGGCGTCATATATCACTATCAGTCAGCGGCGCCGCCGTCCGACCACCGCGAGTGCCGCTATCGCAGCCAGGGCGGCGCCGATGGCGAAGCCGGCGCCGTCGTCGCCGTCGGACGGCGTCTCGGTCGCCTCGACGTCCGTGGGCGTCTCGTCGGCCATCGTCTCCGTCGGCGTCGGCGTCACAGTCGGCGTCTCAGTTGGCGTCTCAGTCGGCGTCGGCGTCGGGGTTGCCCGTGCTTCCGCAATCGCCTCCGGATGGAACGCCTCCGCGAACTGTTCGAGGGGGATCATGGTCCGCGGGCCGTGCTGGTTGAGGAAGTTTGCGTTGACCTCGATGATCTGGTCCTCCTGGACAGCGGTGGACTCCTGGATCCCGGCGACGTCAGGGAGTTCGGTGCCGGCCGAGATGATGATCCACTCCGGATCCTCCGCGGCCAGCACCTCCTCGCTGATCTGGAAGTAGCCGCTGTCGACGTCAGCGGCCAGGTTCTCGCCCCCGGCCGTCGTGATGATGTCGTGCTCGACAGTGTTCGAGCCGGCAGTGAACGGGAACCCCAGGTTGTAGAAGACGGTCGGCCGCTCCTCGTCGGCGACGGCGTTTTCGATCGTCTCAATAGTTTCCTGCATGTCGGTGACGACCTCGTTCGCGCCCTCGCACTCGCCCACGAGCTGGCCCGACTGCCGGACGAGTTCCTGGACGTTCTCCAGGTCAGTCGCCAGCGGGTAGTGGTACACCGTCAGGCCCGCGTCGCGCAGCCCCTGGATGTTCTCCTGGGAGGTGACGTTCGGCGCGAGCACGAGGTCCGGATCAAGGTCGACGACCGTCTCCTGGACGACCGCGCCCTGCTCGCCGACCACGTTAGTCCGCTCCTCGCTGCCCTCGAGGTACGACGTGAAGAAGTTGACTGGCATCCCCGTTACTTTCTCCCGCGCGCCGATGTCCCAGAGATGCTGGGCCACGTTCGGTGCCGTCACGACGACCTCCTCCGGCTCTTCCTCGATGACGACTGTCTCGCCTGTCGCGTCGGTCAGTTCGAGCGGATACTCGCACTCTTGCTGGGCCGGGGCGACGTCGGCCGCGGACGCTCGATCTCCGTCGACAGCGATACTCCCGTCTGCAGCGACGCCACCGACCGCCGCCGGACCGGCGGCGAGGACGACGAGCACTGCAACCAGTAGTCTCTGCATACCCTGGGCTGTGAGCTAATGCAACAAGTATTTATCTAAAGAAAGTCGACTTGAGTCACGGATGGGCGTGGCGACCCGAACCGCGGTCTGGTCCGGCGGGCTGTTCGGACTGTTGTGCGCGACGATCCTCGCCAGCGCGGCCCACGGGCCCGTGAGCGTCGACATTCCGGTCGTGGCGCGGGCCACACTCAACGCCGTCGCGGTTCCGGTCGCGATCGGGATCGAGATGGCGGGTGCGTCCGTCGGGAGCCTGTCACTGTCAGTGCCGATCCTAGACGTGCAGTACGCACACCCATTCTCGTTTGCAGTCCCGGAGACCGACGAGACGATCGTCCGGGACATCCGCCTGCCGCGGATCCTGCTCGGTGCGATCGTCGGCTTCGCCCTGGCCAGCGCCGGCGCGATCATGCAGGGGTTTTTCCGCAACCCGATGGCCGACCCGTCGATCATCGGCGTCTCGTCGGGGGCCGCGCTCGGTGCTGTCGCGACCATCGCGTTCCCGCTCGCAATCCCGTTCGGGCTGCAGACGGCCGCGTTCGTCGGCGCGCTGCTTGCGGCGTTCGGCGTCTACGTGATCGCGACCGAGGACGGCCGCACGCCGGTGGCGACGCTGTTGCTCGCCGGCATCGCGATCCAGACGTTTCTCGGCGCGGTCATCTCCTACATGCTGCTGCAGTCCGGCGAGAGCCTGGAGGAGGCGGTGCTGTGGCTGATGGGCCACCTCCAGTACAGCACCTGGGGTCGAGTCGAGGCGACACTCCCGGTCACGGTCCTGATTTTCGCCGTTCTGCTCGTCTACGCACGCGACCTGAACGTCCTCCTGCTCGGCGAGGAGGACGCCCACGCGCTGGGCATCGAGGTCGAGCGGACCAAGCGACTCCTGCTCGCCGGGTCGAGCGTCATCACCGCGGCGGCTGTGGCCGTCGCCGGCGTCATCGGCTTCGTCGGCCTGATCGTCCCGCACATGATGCGGCTGGTGGTCGGGCCGGATCACCGGATTCTGCTGCCGACGAGCGCACTCGCGGGCGCGACGTTTCTTGTGCTGGCCGACACCGTCGCGAGAACGGGGCCGGCCGAGGTGCCGGTCGGCATTGTGACGGCCGCCGTCGGAGCGCCGTTTTTCCTGTTCCTGCTGCGCCGCCGGGAGGTGCACGCGCTGTGATCGACGTTGACGGCGTCTCGCTGTCGTTCGGCGACGTCCCGGTGCTCGACGGGGTCGACCTCCGGGTCGAGCAGGGCGAACTTGTCGGTCTGGTCGGCCCGAACGGCGCCGGCAAGACCACGCTGTTGCGGGCGATCAACGGCATCCTCGACCCGGACGCCGGCGACGCCCGGCTTGCGGGCGAACCGGTCGCCGAGCTGTCCGCCCGGGAGGTCAGCCGACAGCTCGCGACCGTCCCACAGGACACCCACGTCGGCTTCGCGTTCACCGCCGAACAGATCGTCGAGATGGGGCGGACGCCGCACCGCTCGCGGCTGGACTGGACCGACGACGACGATCCGGTGGACGCGGCGCTGGAACGAACTCGGACCGACCACCTCCGGGACCGCAGCGTCGACGACCTCAGCGGGGGTGAGCGCCAGCGCGTCCTGCTCGCCCGCGCGCTCGCACAGGAGCCCGCCGCGCTGCTGCTCGACGAGCCGACCGCCAGCCTCGACATCAACCACCAGATCCGCGTCCTGGGGCTCGTCGAGGACCTGGTCGCGGAGGGCCGGGCGGCGCTCGCCGCGATCCACGACCTGGATCTGGCGGCGCGCTTCTGTGACAGGCTCGTCCTGTTGCACGACGGCGGGATTGGGGCTGCTGGGCCGCCCGAGACCGTCCTCCGCGATCCGGTGCTCGGCGAGGCGTTCGAGACGACGGCGGCCGTGACCGACAACCCCGTGACCGGCACGCCGACGGTCACGGCGGTCGCGGATCGGACGGCGCGGGACGGCCGCGTCCACGTCGGGGGCGGCGGTGAGAGCGGCCGTGCTGCGATCCGGACACTCTGGCGAGCCGGCTACGACGTCTCCATCGGACCGGTGCCCGAGGGCGACGTCGCCGCGGCACTCGCAGAGCACCTGGACCTGCCCGTCGTCACGGCCCAGGCGTTCGGCGTACCGGACGACGCAACCCGGGAGCGCACACGGCGGTTCGCCGAGACTGCGGATGCGGTCGTCCTGACCGGCGACCCGGGCAGTGACATCGTCGCGACTGCCGCGGATGAGAGTTCGCCTATTCACGCGTCGTTCAACGACGGGCCGCACGCAGTGGCCCGCGGCGACGGCGGACAGCTCACGGTGGTCGACAGCGAGGGCGCGCTCCTGACAGCCGTCGAGGAACACCTCGGGTAGCCGGCCCGCGTTCCCGCGACCTGAGAGAAAACACACAACCTAAGTGCATGCTGTCAAAGGTAGGGGTATGTACCCGAGCCGGCCCCGAACGACGACGTGGCTCGCGGCTGCCGCGGTGAGCGTCTACCTGCTCGTCGTGGTCGGCGCGACCGCCTCGCTCGCCGACGCCGCGGAGGCGTGTTCGGGCTGGCCGGTCTGCTCCGGTGCGGGGAGCGACCCGGCCGTCCTCGTCGCGATGGGCCACCGGCTGACCGCAGCAGTCGTCGGACTGATCGTCCTCGGCGCGGTCGCCGTGACCCTCCAGTCTGACGCCTCCCGCCGGAGCAAAACCGCGGCCCTCGCCGGCCTCGCGCTCTACCCGGTCCAGATCGGCGTCGGCGCACTGCTCGCGACCGCCGCCGGCGCCGGGCCGATCCCGGGGCTGCACCTCGGCGTCGGTGTCGCCATCTTCGGCTCGCTCCTGCTGGCGCTGGCCTGGCAACTCGAAGCCGAGACGGGCAGCGCCGACGAGGAGACGCTGGATCCCGGGACGCTCGAACCGCCCGAACAGGAGCCGGCTACCGAGGAGGACCCCGCCGGGACGCCGTTCGCCGAGCAGCCGCTCGGTGCACGGCTCAGGGCCCGCACCTTTGCCTACTTCCGGCTGACCAAGCCGCGGCTGATGTGGCTGCTCTGCCTGGTCGCCGCAGCCGCGATGGCGCTCGCTGGCGGCGGCACCGGCCTCGACGTTCGGACGATCGTCCTGACGCTCGGCGGTGGCGTGCTGGCGATCGGCGCCAGCGGCACGTTCAACCACGTCCTGGAGCGCGACCGCGACAAGCGGATGTCGCGGACGAGCGACCGCCCGGTGGCGACCCACCAGATCCCGCTGCGCAACGCTGTCGCGTTCGGCGTCACGCTCGCGATCGCCTCGATCGCCGTGTTCCTGCAGGTCAACGCTCTCGCGGCCGCGCTGGGGCTGGTCGCCATCCTGTTTTACAGCGTCATCTACACGCTGGTCCTCAAGCCCAACACCGTCCAGAACACGGTCATCGGCGGCGCTGCGGGCGCGCTGCCGGCGCTGATCGGCTGGGCGGCCGTCACGGGGCGGATCGACGTGGCGGGCCTGGCGCTGGCCGGACTGATCTTCGTCTGGACGCCCGCGCACTTCTACAACCTGGCGCTGGCGTACCGCGACGATTACGAGCGCGGCGGCTTCCCGATGATGCCGGTCGTCCGCGGCGAGACCACCACACGCAAGCACATCCTGCTGTGGCTCGGAGCCCCCCTCGCGACGGCCACCGCCTTGCTGTGGCTCACGACCCTCGGCTGGCTGACCGCCGCGACGACCACTGTCGTGGGGACGGGGTTCCTCTGGGCCGTGGTCCGCCTGCACCGCGAGCAGACTGAAGGCGCGGCGTTGCGCGCGTTCCACGCCTCGAACGCGTACCTCGGCCTGGTGCTGATCGCTATCGTCGTCGACGCGCTGGCCGTGTGATAGTGATTATTGCGATTGTTTTCTGAGTCACATCGTCGTCTCGGGAATGTCACGGGCTGAAACCGGTGGCTGACGAATCGACGGCGGTAAAGAGTCGCAATAATCACTATAAGGCGGTCCTGGGGGGTCCGGCATCGCAAGTTGTTTGTCGTGCCGTCACGAAAACGAATCATGTCGGAAGTCGAAATCGAGTACTGCGTTCCGTGCGGGTTCCGCGACAGGGCACTCGACGTCCAGCAGGCCATCCTGAACAGCCTCGAACAGGAACTGGATTCCATAGCGCTCGTGATGGGCGACCACGGCGTCTTCACGGTCAGCGTCGACGGCGATGTCGTCTACGACAAGGCCGAAGACGAGTTCGACGTCGACGACATCGTCCGGGAACTCCGGGCGGCGACGGCGTAGCAACGGACCGCTCCGATCCGAACGACATTTCTTTCGCCGCCCGAACCCACAGGTATGACCGTCCTGGCCGCCGCCGACGTTTCGAAGACCTACGGCGACACCGTCGCACTCGACGGCGTCTCGGTGTCCGTCGACGCTGGCGAGGTGTTCGCACTCGTCGGCCCGAACGGCGCGGGCAAGACCACGCTGGTCCGTGCGCTGACGGGCACCATCGACGTCGACGGGGACGTGAGTCTGTTCGGCGGCGCCCCGGGCGACGCCAACCGCGAGCGGATCGGCCTGCTTCCCCAGGAGTTCGATCCCCCGGCGCGGTTGACGCCGCGGGAACTGCTGGCGTACTACGGGGGCCTCTACGACGACCACCGGCCGATCGACCCGCTGCTCGCCGACCTCGGCGTCGCCGACGCGGCCGACACCTACTACGAGAACCTCTCGGGCGGGCAGAAACGGCGAACCTGCGTGGCTGTCGCCCTGATCAACGACCCCGGTCTGCTGGTGATCGACGAGCCGACGACCGGGATCGACCCTGCCGGCAGGCGACAGCTGTGGGGGCTGCTGGCGGACCTCGCGGCCGGTGGCACGACGATTCTGCTCACGACCCACTACATGGCCGAGGCCGAGCACCTCGCGGACCGTGTGGGCCTGCTCGCCGACGGGGAACTGGTCGCCGTCGACGAACCCGGCTCGCTGATCGCGACCCACGGCGGCGAAAACATCCTGCTCCTGGATGGGGTGACCGACGACGCCTCGGGACTGCTCGATCGGGCGACGACGCAGGTGGACGGGCGGCTCACTGTCAGGAACGTCGAGCCCGCGGAGATCGGGCGGATCGTCGAGGCGCTCGATGAGCACGGCGTCGAGTACGACGCGCTGACGTGGCGGGAACCGGATTTGGAGGACGTGTACCTGGCGCTCGCCGGCGACGAGGAGGGTGCGGTCGCGGGCGCCGACGGACCGATCGACGCGCCGCTCGATTCGGTTGCGGGGAGTGGTGAGCCGTGACGCGGGCCGGGCGGGTGCTGGCGACGACGCGGGCCGGCTGGGCCAGCTTCCTGCGCCGGCGGACGGCGGTCTTTTTCACGTTTTTCTTCCCCGCGATCATCGTGGTCATCTTCGGCGCGCTCGTCGGCACTCAGCCGACCGGCGGCGGGCTGTTCGCCGAGCCGACCGGCTGGTACTTCGCGGGCTACCTCGGCGTCGTCGTGCTGTTCACGCCCCTGTCGCGCGTCGGCAGCGAGGTGAGCCGCCACCGCGAGGGGGCCCAGTTCGAGAAACTGACGACGACTCCGCTGCGGCGGTGGGAGTGGCTGCTCTCCCAGACGCTGGTCAACACCGCTATCATCGGTCTCGCGTCGCTCCTGTTGCTGGGACTGCTGGTTGCGGTGACGGACGCGGACCTGACGCTCTCCGCGCTGACGGTGCTGGTCGTCCCGTTCGTCGCGCTCGGTGTTGGGACGTTCTGTGCGGTCGGGTCGATCCTCGGGAGCGTCGTCTCCTCGCAGGACGGCGTGATCGCGGCGAGCAACGGGCTCGCAATCCCGCTGTTGTTCCTCTCCGAAGCGCTCGTCACCGCCGACATGCTGCCCGAGTGGCTCCCGCTGGGCCTCTCTCCGCTGACGTACTTCACGCGGGGCGTCCGGGCCGTCACGTTCGACATCGACGCAGCGACGTCCTCGCTTGCGGGCCAGTCCGTCCCCGCTCCGTGGACCGATCTGATCGTACTCGCCGGGTTCGCCCTCGTCCTGTTTCTCATCGCGGCGGCGGCACTGCCGCGGGCCGACTGATCGGTAGCTCCCGGCGACGCGGACGGATCCCGCAACTACTTACTCGGGAGTGCCCCAACGACGCGTATGAAGCGCGTACGGTTCCGCGATCCCGCGGGCACGGTTCGGACGGGCACCTGGGTCGACGACGACGGCACAGTCGCCGACGACACCGGCACAGTCGCCGACGACGACGGCGCACCAGCAGACGACACCACTGCCGGCGTCGGGGGTCAGATCGCCTTCGGCAATCGGACGTACGACCCCGTCGAGGTGGACGTACTGGCCCCCTCCGAGCCGTCGAAAATCGTCTGCATCGGGCGCAACTACGCCAAGCACGCCGACGAACTCGGGAGCGAGGTCCCGGACCGGCCGCTGCTGTTCCTCAAACCGCAAAACGCCGTCGCCAGCCACGGCAGCACGGTCACGCTCCCGGCCGGCAAGGATCGGATCGACTACGAGGCCGAACTCGCCGTCGTCATCGGCGAGCAAGCCCGCCACGTCGACGCCGCAAACGCGATGGACGTCGTCGCGGGCTACACCTGCCTCGTCGACCTCTCGAACCGCGACGACCAGAACCAGGAACAGAACTGGGTGCGCGGCAAAGCGTTCGACAACGCCGCACCGATGGGACCTGTCCTGGCCTCGCCGGAGCACGTCCCCGACGACGCAACCATCGAACTCCGACAGAACGGCGAGGTCCGCCAGCACTCGACGCTCGATCACATGATCTTCCCCGTCCCCGAACTGATCGAGGAGATCACCACCTACCTGACGCTCGAACGCGGGGACGTGATCGCCACCGGCACGCCGGAGGGGGTCGGGCCGCTCTCCGATGGCGACGAGATCACGGTCGAGATCGAGGGCGTCGGGCAACTGCGGCACACCGTCAGCATTCCGGAGTAACAACTGCTAACCGCGACGTCGATTACTCCTCGTCGTCACGGAGTTCCATCCGGGCGACGATCTCGTAGCCGTCCTCGCCCGTACGGATACCCTCCAGCAGCGCGAACGCGTCGCCCGGCGAGAGGAAGTGGCGGGTGACTGCGCGACCCAGCGGGGTCGGTTCGAGTCCGTCGATAAAGTCGTACTCCAGGAGTTTGCCGAGGGCGTACTTCGTCGGCAGTTCGCCGACCATGCCCTCGTTGAGGCGCTTGGCGTGCTTGCCGGCGACAGTCACGTTCGCCAGGGTCTCCTCGACGGCTGCCGGGCCGTCGTAGCGGGTCTGGACCGGCTCCATCTCCCCTTTGAGGAGTTTGAACGCCACCTCGTCCTCGGTCATCTCCTGGCTGCGGTGGTAGACGCCGTCGGGTTCGACCAGGAGGTAGACGGTCCCCTGGTCGTGGTAGTCCGGCCGGCCGGCACGGCCCAGCATCTGGTGGAACTCCTGGACGGAGAGCCACTCGATCCCCATCGCCAGCGAGTCGAAGATCACCTGCGAGGCGGGGAAGTCGACGCCCGCCGCCAGGGCTGCCGTCGTGACGACGGCGGCGAGGTCCTGGTCGGCGAACTGCTGCTCGACGCGCTGGCGGCGGTTGTTGTCCAGCCCGGCGTGGTACGGCGCCGAGGAGTACTGCAGTTGTCGGGAGATGCTGTGACAGCGCCGCCGGGAGTTGGTGAAGATGATCGTCTGCCCGCGGTACCCCTTGCTGGATTTGGCGTCGAACGCCCGCCGGACGAGTTTGTCCTCGATGTCGACTTTCTCGCGGCCGTCGACGAACGTGACGTGGCGCTCGATGGGGACCGGTCGCTCCTCGAACTCGATCAGCGTCGCACCGAGCGCACGCGCGAGACGTTCGGGGTTGCCGACGGTCGCCGAGAGGGAAATCCACTGGGTGTCGCCGCGGGCCTTCTCGGTGCAGTAGTACCGGAGCCGGGAGATCAGCCCGTCGAGGCGGTGGCCGCGCTCGCCCTCGCCCAGCGTGTGGACCTCGTCGATGACAACAGTCCCGACCTTCCCGAGGTTCTTGCCCGTCCGCAGAGCGTGGTCGATTCCCTCGTAGGTGCCGACGATCACGTCCGCCTCGGGGTCGAACCGGCCGCCGGAGTCGTTGATGCGGCTGGCGCCGACCCGGAGGGTGACGTCGACGACGTCGCCGTAGCGGTCCTGGAACTCGTGGTACTTCTGGTTGGCGAGCGCCACCAGCGGGACCAGAAACAGCATCTTCCCCTCGCCGTTGAGCGCGCGGTCGAGGCCGGCCATCTCGCCGATCAGCGTCTTTCCGGTGGCGGTGGCGCTGACGACGAGCTGGTCGCTGCCCTCCAGAGCGCCGTTCTCGACGGCGAGGCTCTGGACCGGCAGGAGGGTGTCGAACCGGTCCTCGACCGTGGACTGGATGCCGGGGTGCATCGACAGCGAGTCGACTGGGACCGGATCGACCTCCTCGACGGTCGGGCTGATCTCGTCGAACTTCGTCAGCTCCGGGTCGAGTTCGCCCTGCAGGAGGTTCGTGATCCGGTCGAGGTCCTGCACGTCCAGCAACAGCGCCTCGAGCCGGTCGCGCGCGGTGCCCGAGATGTCTCCGTGGAAGGCGAGTTCCGTATCGAGCTGTTCGCGCGCACAGTCGGGGCAGACGTGTTCGTCGTCAGTTGCGATCGCCGTCTCGGACGTGATCGGGGAGTAGCGGCCGGCGGACGCACAGAGGCGACAGGTCCGGACGACTTTGGCATCGAGCTGGTAGCCGTCGAGCATCGCCCGGAGGCGTTCGCGACCCCCCCGCGAGGTCTGCTCGGAGATGCGGATCCGGTTGGCACGGCGGGCGAGTTCGACGAACTCGTCGGGGCTGCGCAGCTGTTCGGAAGCGCCGTCGGCCACCCGCAAGCGGGCTGGCCGTGGCCCCGCCTCCGTCTCCTTGAGTTCGATACGCCCGTGGAAGACGCGCTCGCCGTCGCGTGTCACCGCGACGCGGAACTCGTCGTTCTCCTCGTGGAGAAACAGCGTATCGACGCGTTGTACCTGCCGTGACACGGGAGACACTACGTCGTCGCGGCAATTTAAAAACACCCTTCTCGACCGGCGGCTTCTGTCCTGGTGACCGTCGACTGCCCGATCAGACGACAGACTCGGTCGGCGAGTCGGCCGCCTCGAGGCACTGCTCGCCCCACTGGGTCAGTTCCCTGATTACCGGTTCGAGGCGCTCGCCGTGGTTAGTCAGCCTGTATTCCACTTTCACCGGGCGGTCGTCCGCAACCGTCCGGTCGACCAGGCCCTTCTCCTCTAAGTCCTCCAGGCTCTCGGAGAGCACCTTTCCCGACACCGTGTGCATCCTGTTTTCGAGTTCGCTGAACCGGAGGGGCTGCTCCTCCAGCAGGTGGTAGACGATCACGGGATGCCACTTGCGCCCGAGCACCGCTGCCGCGGCTTCCATCGGGCACCAGTGGTCGTCCGTACACCAGGTCGGAAGTGGGTTCTGATCGGTCATCGTCTCGTACCCAAGCGACCTGAAGGTAAGTCACTTACGCTCCGTAACTTGACGGCACCTATGTCACCTGGGAGTGTGAACTGACAGTGCAGCGCGAGGCGGACGGCTCCTACTTCCTGTGGGATCACTTCTGGGACCCGTTCCGGCCCGATGTCGACCGGTCGGTGACGGACCCGTCGGCACCGACCGCCGCGCGGTCACACCGGTCGATCCACTGCTCCTGGTACGTGTCGGGTTCGAGAAGTCGGCCTCTGAAGTCGGCCACGGTCGTTACTCCGGCCTCCTCACACCATTCCATACACTGCAGGTACAGCTCGAAGTCGTACTCCTCGCGGACCTCCCCGTCCCGCCGGATCCGCAGCGTGTCTTCGCCCGCCAGATAGGCCGCGAACGCGCGAGTGTGTCCGTCCGAGAGGTACCACGACCCGTCGTGTTCGAACGCCGGCAGCGGCTCGTACTCAACGGTGTCGACGTCGAACCACTCCAGTACCCCGGCCAGTTTTTCCCGCGAGATGTAGAGCTGGGTCGGCCGCACGTCGCTGATCGGCAGTTCGTGCGACATCGTAGCACCACCTGTGTTCCCCCGGAGTATTTATTTAGTGGGTGTTCGCCGCGTCGAGGAACCTACGAACAGATCGAAGCTAGATCCGAGAACCACGGATCGACGAGCGACGAGCGGGAGGATCGTACAAGCTAAGTACGCCGGGACGACGAGAGAACAGTGCGGGCACGCAGTGCGCGAGGGTAGCCAAGCCTGGAAACGGCGGCGGACTCAAGATCCGCTCCCGTAGGGGTCCATGCGTTCAAATCGCATCCCTCGCACTGCACGGCCCACGCGGGCCCTCGCACGTGCGGGAAGACCCGCGAGGTCGACCGAACGGGAGACCTCGTTGCGAGCGGGGAGCGCGGTGCGCGACCCGCGAGGTCGACCGAATGGGAGACCTCGTTGCGAGCGGGGAGCGCAGTGCGCGACCCGCGAGCGGAGCGGTCTTCCCTCGCAACATTCTGATGGGAATCGACGATCGGCATCGCCGGGCTAGCTCCGCGTCGACAACGCGGGCGTCGACCGTTCGGAGACGGCGATGGTCGCCAGATAGATGGCGATAGCGGCGACGACGATCGAACTGCCGGCCGGCAGCCCCTGGCCGATCGCGACGGCGAACCCGAAGACGACGGAGAGTTCGCCGAAGATGACCGAGAGGTACAGCGTCTCCCGGAAGCTGCGGGCGATCTGCGTGGCCGCCGCGACGGGCACCACCAGCATCGCGGCGACCAGGATCACGCCCATGATCTGCATCGAACCGACGACCACGACGGCGGTAATGACCACGAGCAGGGTGTTGTAGGCGTCGACGTCGAGGCGCGCGACGCGAGCGGCCTGTTCGTCGAAGGTGATAAACAGGAACTGCTTGTAGTTGATCGCCACGACGGCGACGACGAAGAGGTTGAGTGCAGCCATCAGCCGGGCGCCCTCCGGCGGGATCGTCGAGACGTTGCCCCAGAGGTACTGCTCGATGTCGATCGCGATCGACATCCGGTCGCGGCCCCAGGAGATCAGCAGCGTGCCGACCGCGAAACTCCCGCTGAGGACGATCGCGATCGGGACGTCGCCGTAGGTGCGACTCCGCTCGGTCAGCCACTGGACGCCCAGGGCACCGAGGATGCCGACCACCAGGGCAACCCACAGCGGCGACCCGCCGAGCCCGGTCGCCGCGATGACGATGAACCCGACGACGACCCCCGCGAACGCCGTGTGGGCCAGGGTTTCGCCGATGAGGGCCATCTCGCGGTGGACGATGTACACCCCGACGAGCGGCGCGACGACGCCGACGAACACGCCGGTCGCGATCTGTTGCCACATGAACGACCGCGCGAAAACGCGCGTACCCAGGTAGTGGTCCATCCACGACCCGGCGATCAGAAACTCGTCGTAGAACCAGCCCGTGATAGGATAGGCTCGCAGCCAGTGGGAGACGACAAAGGCGAGCATCAAGCCAGCCAGCAGCCCGGTGAGGACGAGCCCCACGCGTTCGGCCTGCCGCCTGCGGTCGATCCGTCTCATCCTCAGTGGCTGTGGTGGAGCACCCGCGAACTCGACCCGTAGGCGGCGTCGAAGGCGTCGCTCTCGACGAAGGAGTCGGTGTCGCCGTGGTGGTACAGCTCCGTGTTGAGACAGGCGATGCGCTCGGCTCGCTCGGTGACGACGCCGATGTCGTGTTCGATCAGGATGATCGTGATCCCGTCGGCGTTCAGCGAGTCGAGCAGTTCGTAGAAGGCGTCCCGCGATTCGGCGTCGACGCCGACGGTCGGCTCGTCCAGCGCGAGCAGGTCCGCCTCCGAGGCGAGCGCCCGGGCGATGTACGCGCGCTGGCGCTGCCCGCCCGAGAGCTGCGAGAGCTGTCTGTCGGCCAGATCCGTGATTCCAACCGTCTCCAGGGCCTCGTCGACGCTCGTCTCGTCCTCGGCCCCGATCCGGCCGTGGCCGACGTGCGGAAACCGCCCCATACGGACGCTTTCGCGGACCGTCACCGGCATCGTCTCGCCCCGGTTCGTCGCGTGCTGTGAGACGTAGCCGATCCGCTCGCCGTCGTTGAACGTGTCGACGGGTTCGCCGAACAGCTCGATGCTGCCGCTGTCGGGCGTATGGAGGCCCAGCATGAGGTGCAACAGCGTCGTCTTGCCGGAGCCGTTCGGCCCGACCAGTCCCAGGAACTCCCCCGCCTCGACGGTCAGCGTGATCCCCCGGACCGCCGCAGTGTCGCCGTACGAGAACGTCACGTCCTCCATCTCGACGACAGCTGTCACTGCTTGGGCCCCCCGTGTGCTGTCGGCTCGTTCGTTGCGGCGAAGTCCAGTGTCATCGTTGTTCTGATCCTCGACTGCCTGCTTGCGTGCTCGCTGGTGCACTGTTGACGGTCATCGCTGTTGTGTGTTTTGATGCACGCGGTGTCGGTGATCTCCCTGCAGCTTCGGTCATTCAGCGTCGAGGGCTGCCCGCAGCGACGGGAGGTTCAGCTCGGTCATCTGTTCGATCCAGCCCCAGCCCTCGTCGTTCCACTCGGCGGTCGTCCCGTCGCCGGAACTCAGCGGCCGCGCCTCCGAGGCGTCCGTACTGTCGAGAATCCGCTGTGCGAGCGGTGGCGGACCCCCACTGTCGGTTTCGAGCGGATCGTAGAGGATCGTGTCGATATCGTTGTCCTCGACGAGGTCGATCGTCTCCGCGATGTCGTCCGGGCTCGGCTCCGCGGACGGCGAAACACCCTGCGGGCTGTGAAGCTCGAACCCGTAGCGGTCCTCCACGTACCGGAACGAATCGTGTCCGGCGAAGATCCCGACATCGACCCGTGCCGCGTCACTCAGCTCCCGGAGCTGCTGGTCGACATCGTCGAGCCGGTCGACGTAGGCCGACGCATTCTCGCGGTACTGGTCGGCGTTGTCCGGGTCGAGTTCGGCAAGTTGGTCACCCAACACCTCGACCATCTCCCCCGCGAGGATGGGATCGATCCAGACGTGGGGATCCTGGAACTCGTCTCCCGGGCCGTCATCGTCCTCCTGGTGATCGTGATCGTCGCCCTCCTCGTGATTCTTTTCGTCGCCGTGATCGTCGCCCTCCTCGTGATTCTTTTCGTCGTCGTGATCGTCGCCCTCCTCGTGATTCTCTTCGTCGTTGTGATCGTGGTCTTCCCACGCGAGCCGGTCGCTCGGATCGACCGCTTCCAGGAGGTCGATCGGCGTGACGCCGTCTTCCTCCTTTAGCTGTGCTGCGATGTCCTGGGCCCAGGAGAACTCGGGCGTGTCCAGGTAGACGAAGACGTCCGACTCCGCGACGTCCAGCACGAGGTCGCTCGGGGGGTTCCACCCGTGGCCGGCCTCGCCGACGGCGAGGACGTTCTCGATGTCCATGCCGTCACCGGCGACTGTTTCCGTCCAGTCATAGAGCACGAAGAACGCGGCGTAGCCCGAGGACAACCCGCCGTTCCCCGATTCTCCACCCTCTCCCGGCTCGCTCAAACAGCCGGCAACAGCCGTAGCGAATCCCACCCCGCCCGCCCCCAGCAGCCGCCGCCGTGTCAGGTCCATACTCTCTCATCGTTCAGGGAGCGACATAAATCTTATTATTTAAATACTGAATTTTAATAACTTGTAGCAGAATGTCTCTCTCGTTTAGTAAAATCCGGTTCGAGGTCGCTTCGACCAGCGTTCAGTGGTCCCTGCAGGGCGCGGGGCGTCGAGCGGTCACGCCCGATCTGTGCTTTCGCAGTGCCTTTGGGTGCGGGGGCGTGACCTGACAGTATGAGTGAGGCAACGCTACGGGCGGCCATGGCAGAGCGTGCGGCGCGCGCAGGCGGCGTCGTAGCACGGGAGACCTTTCGTGGAGACGTCGCGGTCGAAACCAAGGCGAACAAAAACGACCTCGTCACCGAGGCCGACCGGGACGCCCAGCGGCAGGTGATCGCGACGATCCGCCAGGAGTTCCCGAATGCGGACTTCGTCTGCGAGGAGGATTCCCGGCCATTGGGCACGGACACGACGTCGGTCGACCTCCTCGATGCGGTTCCCGAGACCGGCGACGCCTGGATCGTCGACCCCGTCGACGGGACTGACAACTACGTCCGCGGGATCCGCTTGTGGGCGACGAGCATCGCGACCGTCTCGGCCGGCGAGGCAGTGGCAGCCGCAACGTTCCTCCCCGCCGAGGGCGACATCTACACCGCCGGTCCGGAGAGCGTCTCGCGCAACGACGAGTCGATGACCGTCAGCGAGCGGGGGGACCCGGAGACGTTCGCGGCCGCGCTGATCGGCTGGTGGGCCGGCATGGAGGGTGGCGAGTACGCGTCGCTGTTCGAGGCTGTAGCGGACCGCTTCGGCGACCTCCGCAGACTGGGATCGATGCAGGGGACCCTCGCCCTGGTCGCCTCGGGGGGTCTGGAGGCCGCGTTCATGCCGAAGACGCCCCACCCGTGGGACGCCATCGCCGGCGTGTACCTCGTCCGGCGCGCCGGCGGCACGGTCACCGACGTCCACGGCAACCCCTGGTCGAACGGGGACGACGGACTCGTGGCCTCCAACGGGGAGGCCCACGACGCGGTTCTCGATGCCGTCCGGGACGGCCTCGACCTGGATTGACGGCTGTTCTGTCCGTCGAGTACCCGCACGCGCACTATTGTGCGCCGGTTGCACGAGACCGGAAATCTCAACACTGCCGGTGCCCCTGCGGTGCAATATGGATCTCTCAGACGACGTCGATCCGGCGAAGGCCTGGGTCGCCGCTTTCATCACGGGCGTGGTCGGCCTGGTCGCAGCAGCCCTCCTGTTCACGCGGCAGGTGTATCACGGGATCCTCTGGCGGTACTTCTGGGGGCCCGTCCACGCGGACGCGGAAGGTGCGGAGTGCATGGTTCGATTCCCCGACACCGGGCGGGCGGTCCCCGGTGAATCGGCGGAGTTCGGCTGCAGCGCGAGCGCCTACGACGCCGCCGCCGTCGCTGAACCCGGCTACACCGTCGTCTCGACGCTCGGATACATCCTCGTGCTGGTGTTCATGCTGGTCGGGGTGTACCTGCTACTCCAGCGGTTCGACCTCTCGCCGTACCGCAACTTCTTCTTCGCGCTGGTCCCGTTCATGCTGTTCGGCGGCGCGCTCCGGACGGTCGAGGACGCGTTCGTCGCCGCCCAGCGCGCCGGCGAGACGCCCGCCGTCGAGTTCCCCGCAAGCGCCGTCCTCATCAGCCCGTTCATCTACTTCACCGTCTTCGCCATCGCCCTGGCGGCGTTCCTCGCGAGCAAGTGGCTCTCCCTGCAGGATACCACGGAGACCTATTACTACCCGCTCGCAGCCATCGGTTCGACCGTGCTCTCGGGGACGTTCGGCTATCTGCTGTCTCTCGCTGTGACGACTGAGTACGTCACGCTGCACGCGAGCATTCTCGTCATCGTGATCGGAGTCGCCACCGTCACGGCCGCCCTGACCTACGCGGCGATGGACCGCTACTGGCCGATCGTCACCGCCGGAACGGGGCTAATGAGCCTGGTCGTCATCTGGGGCCACGCCATCGACGGCGCGGCGAACGTGCTCGCCAACGACTGGACGCACGTCTGGAATCTCGGCGACTACAGCGCCAAACACCCGTTCAACCGCTTTCTGATCGACACGACGAACTCGCTGCAGGGCGGGACAGAAATCGCCGGCGTGTACGTCGGCGACGGCTGGCCGTTCTTCTTCGTGAAGATTGTCGTCCCCGTGCTGATCCTCTCGGTGTTCGACGAGCAGTTCATGGAGGAGAGCCCGCGCTTCGCGGTGATGTTACTGGGTGCCATCGTCGCCGTCGGACTCGGACCCGGAACCCGGGATATGGTCAGGATTGCTTTCGGGATCTAACCGTCCCGTGGTCGGGTCCGACGTGGCCGAGCGCCGATTCAGGATAGTGTCTCGTCCCGCAGTGCTGGCACTCCGCGACCGCGACGGTACCGCCGTCGAGCGCGAGCTGTGACCGGACGAGATCGTGACCGCAGTCTGTGCAGGGAAGATCGTACTCCGATACCATGGTTTGCCTGGGCGGTCGTCGGGAGAACGGCACACCCGTGTGAACTGTCACCACCCCGAATCATAAATCCGTATGAAAGTTCCCGGTCAGGTCCGGCTCGCGTCAGGTCTGGCACCTGTCATACGGTCGTGCGTGATTATTTTTGGCACTACATCGCACTAACGGCGGTTTCACGCCTCGAAACTAGAATCTGACGAATACCCGGCGGTAACGAGTCACAATAATCTGCTGTGTTGAATAGACAGACGGCATCGGGATAGACCGTTAAATCAGTAAGGACGAAGCCGAGGAGGTCAAATATGGTGGAAGTCGATCTCCTCGAC
>PXRK01000049.1 GCA_003021015.1 Halobacteriales archaeon QS_4_66_20
TGATGTTCCCAACAGAAAACGCCGCCGCCAGGACTCGAACCTGGGACAACCACGTATCTGCGGTACGCAGAGACACTACGTACCATAACAGCGTGGTGCTCTACCATCTGAGCTACGGCGGCTCGCACTCCACGATAGTCGGATCGGTTAAATAGGCGTTACGCTTCCGTCCCGCACCGACACGCTTTCACGTACCTGCCGGCAATCGGTGGGTATGAGCGACGAGTTCGACGCAGTTACCGCGCGGATCTGCGACCGCGTCGAGCCCGACCCCGCCGAGCGCGAGGCACTCGACGCCGCCGTCGAACGACTGGTCAGCCGCGTCGAGGACGCCGTTGCTGACCTCCCCGTGGAGACGGAGATCGTCCTCGCGGGCTCGACCGCCCGCGACACCTGGCTGGCCGGCGATCGTGACGTCGACCTGTTCGTCTGTTTCCCCCCGGAACTCGACCGCGACCGGCTGGAGTCCTACGGCCTGCAGATCGGTCACGAAGCCCTCCCGGAGAGCCACGAGGAGTACGCCGAGCATCCCTACGTCGTCGGCGACTTCGATGGGTTCCAGGTGGATCTGGTGCCCTGCTACGCCGTCGAGGACGCGACCGAGATTCAGTCGGCGGTCGACCGCACCCCGTTTCACACCCGCTACGTCGCCGAGCGCCTGACGCCCGACCTCGCGGGCGACGTCCGGGTCTGCAAGCAGCTGTTCGAGGCCATCGGCATCTACGGCAGCGATCTCCGCACGAAGGGGTTTTCGGGCTTTCTGGTCGAACTGCTTGTACTCGACCACGGCGGCTTCCGGCCGCTGGTCGCAGCCGCTGCCGACTGGCAGCCGCCGGTCCGGATCGACCCCGCGGAGCACGGCCGGGCGACGTTCGACGACCCGCTTGTGGTGATCGACCCGACCGACCCCGGGCGCAACGTCGCAGCGGTGCTCTCGGCGGCGAACCTCGCGCGGGCCCAGCACTTTGCCCGCGAACTGCTCGCCGACCCCCGCGAGGGGCTGTTCGAACCCGACCCGCCCGACCCGCTCGCGCCCGCGGCCGTCCGCGAAGCGTTCGAGAATCGAACAACGACGCCGGTCGCGGTCCGCTTCGAGGCGCCGGACGTCGTGGAGGACCAGCTGTGGCCCCAGCTCGACCGCTCGGAGGCGGGGATCGCTGACGAACTCGACCGGCGGGGGTTCGATGTGTTCCGCAGCGATGCCTTCGCCGAGGACGGGGGCGGGGGGCGCGATGTCGGGAACGCGGACGGCAGAGACGCAGTGCTTCTGTTCGAACTCGCGGTGGCCGAGCGCCCGCGCGTCGAGCGCCACAGCGGCCCGCCGGTCGGCGTCCGCGAGCACGCCGAGCGCTTCTACGAGGCATACGCCGACGACAGCGACACTTGCGGCCCGTTCGTCGACGGCGACCGGTACGTCGTCGAGCGCGAGCGCGAGTACGCGACCGCCACCGAGTTCCTCGACAGCGACGCGATCTTCGACGTGGCCCTGGGCGCGCACGTCGAGACGGCGCTGGAGGAGGGCTACGACCTGCTGGTCGACGACGACGTGGCGACGCTGGCCGACCCCTTCGGCCGGGAACTCGCCCGATTTCTGAATCCGGACGTTTGTGGGCCGTGAATTCCGGAGCTGATTTCCGACGCCTATCTATGGTCTACATCCCATAGACTTACGATGATGGGGTGCATACCATAAAGTAGAGATGGCGAACGAGGTCATCGAAAATGTTGAGGACCGCGTCGGGGACCAGGTCATCCGACGGAAGATCATCAAAACTAATGATACGCAGTACCCGAGCGGGTTCCGCTACGCGCTACACTACGGCTATACCGATGGCCGCGGCGTCATCGTCCGGTACGATAACGAGAACGAAACGCCAGGACGGCACGAGCGCCACACGAGCGAGGGCGTCGAGTCTATCGACTTCCCTGGAATGCTGGCGCTTCGGGATCGGTTCATGAACGAAATCGACTACTAAAAATGACAGAAAACACCCTAAAGATCACGTTCGGTGAGGCAGAGGAGATTCGCAAGAACGCTCGCGAGCGCCTGCGCCGCGCCGAGGCGGCCGTCGACGGCGAAGCGATCGAACAGGATGTTCAGTTCCGCCTCAACTTCGAGACGTTCGCCGACGTCGAGCAGCTCATGCGATCGTCGAATCTGGAGTTGCTCAAAGCAATCGTCGACGAGGACCCTGAGAGTATCCGACAGACAGCCGACGCCGTCGGCCGGGACTACAAGGAGGTCCATCGGAACCTCAGCGAACTCGAGTCGCTGGGCGTCATCGAGCTCATCGAGGTAGGCGGGAGTAAACGACCGAGCCTTCGAGCCGGAGCCGAGAACATCGAGTTCTCGTTCCGGTTCCCGCCGCAGGCCGATGGTGAGTCAGCCGGTCTGTCGGCCTGACGTCCCTTCTCCGGCTGTACAAAGTTCGGTGTCACGGTCTCTTATACACCCGGACGTGATTTGTCTACGATATCTCGACGCAGATCGGGACTGTCAGGGTCGATACTCGTAGATATCGTGCCCTGACGTGTCACAGAGTCACGTCCGGGTGTATATCACTCCGTTTCTGCTGGTCTTGGACCGCCTGCTTTCGCGCCACTCCCGTCAGTGATCGCGCTCGCCAGCGCCCCCTTCACGACGACGTCGTCGCCGAGCGTCGTCAGCTGGACGTCCGGGACGTTCGTCATCACGAGCGACGGGAGCCGGTCGCGCAGGCGGTCGACGATCAGCCCGGGGTTGTTCAGCGCGACGGCGCCGCCGATGTAGATGATCATCGGCGCGTACGCGTGGACGAGCGTGGCGACCCCCTGGGCGTTCCAGGTGCCGACGCGTTCGAGCACCCGGTCCGCGAACGTGTCCTCGCCTGCGAGCCCGAACACGTCCCTCGCATCGAATTCGTCGCTCCCCAGCGGGAGCGCCGTCTCCTCGCCGCCGTGGAGCCGTTCGGCGTACTCTGGGATATTCGACCCCGAACAGTACGCCTCCCAGTGGCCACGCTTCCCGCAGCCACAGCGCATCTCGCGCTCGGGATCGACCGTCATGTGGCCGACCTCGCCCGCGTTGCCGTCCCACCCCGAGAGGACGCAGCCGTCGACGATGACGCCGGCCCCGATCCCCGAGGAGATGGTGAGATAGATCATGTTGTCGGGGTTGTGCTCGGCGTAGAAGCGCTCGCCGATCACGCCCGCGTTCGCGTCGTTGTGCAGCGAGACGGGGCCGCTGATCAGGTTCTCGATCGGCCCCGTCAGCGGGATGACGTCGATGCTGTCGGGGAGATTCGCCGGATCGCGAACCACACCGTCGCGCTTGTCAAGCGGGCCAATCGACCCGACGCCCGCGGCATCGATCTCGATCGGGTCGACCCCCGCGTCGGCACACGCGTCCCGGATCGCACCGAGGACAGCCTCGGTGACCTCGATCCCGGAGTCACCACGCGGCGTCGACCGTTTCTCGACGCCGTGGACGGTGCCGTGTCGGTCGCCGACGACTGCCCGCACGTTCGTCGCACCGAGGTCGACGCCAGCGTACCACGCCATGCTTGAGCCAAGCCCTACCGAACATAAGTACCGTGTGGATTCGATCCCGATCGGCATTGCACAGTCATCTCCTATACACCCGGATATTCCTCAGACGCCAGTTTCGGGATGTGAAACCGCCGCTACTGCAACGTGGTGCCGAAAATAATCAAAACAATCAGTATCAGCACGATTCCGCGCGGTGGAAATCTCCACGTACTCACGTCCGACAGATCACGTCCGGGTGTATATGACGGACCCGGAGCGCAATCAGCTACTCGACGGCGCCTCGTCGAGTTCGGCGTTCGGCGCACAGGCGATGCATTTCTCGACGGTGTCGGAGTTGTCGCCGAAGACGCGTGCGAACTGAACGGTGACGTGCTCGCCGCAGTTTCTGCAGACAGGCATGCCAGAGCCACGGGACCCCGGCGCCCTTGTTATACGGGTTCAACCCCGGGAGTAGGATGCTGTTATGGAGACGTGTGGACCGTTCCCGCCCTCGAACTCGCTGAAAGCGACCGTTTCCGGAGTAGCCTAGACTCTCGGCACGTTCGGTAACGTCCTCATTACAATTTTGCGGGCCCGGGTGGGTGTGGTATGCACCAACGCGGATCGGCCGAAAGCCCTCACGCAGCGCGGGCCGCGACAGCGACAGGAGGAGCGCAGTGAGTGAATCCTCGAACGAGGGCGAGGAGATTGCAGCCGAGCAGGGCCTGGAATCGTTGCTGGCGGAGTACGACGGGAGCAGCGACCTGTTCGAGCAGGCTGGGCGGGTGCCGCTGGAGGTCATGTTCGAGGCGCTGGCCGATCCGGGCCGGCGCTACGTCCTCACGTACGTGCTTTTGGAAGACGAGTACGTCTCGCTGTCTGAGCTCGTCGATTACGTCGTCCGAATCCGGGAGAAACCGGACTCACAGGGTCGGTTCCGGGGGCAACTGGTGACCGACCTCGTCCAGCAACACCTCCCGCTGCTTGACGAAGCAGGCCTGATCGACTACCGGATCGAACGGCAGTTCATCGGCCCGAGCGAGAAGACCCGAACTGCGCTGCCGTACCTCGAACTGGCGCTGACGCAGGTCAGTGCGACCGAGATAGAAGACGAGTGAACCCGCTGCAGCTGGTCAGTCCGCAGTTTCCTCGGCGTCCGCGACGACGATTGGCTGGCCCCCTCTGGTCTCGGACACCGTCGAGAGATACTCGTACGGAGTGATTACTTCGCCGCCGTCACGGTGAGGCAACACGGTGCTGGTCTTGCCCCCGACGCGACACACCACGGTCGCCGTCGGCGGCACGACGAACTCGTACTGCTGGTCGGTGAGTGAGGAGTTCACAGTGTGTTCTTCGAGACAGAGTGAGACGCTGGCGTCGGCTGCCCAGGCCCGCCACCGTTCGATCTCCTCGAGACGGTCCCTGGTTACCGTACTTTTTACGGCGGGCGCCAAAATCGTTCGGCTCGCGGCACTGTGGCCGCTGCGGAAACAAAGCTTACTAACGCTGGTTCGCCGTACTCCCGGCACCCATGAGTGTACACAGCGACTGGGGCGACTGGCTGGCGCGGGCGATCGCGGCCGCAGACCCCGAGGGGGTCGCGTGCTGGTATCTCGGCTGTAACGGGATCGCGCTCACGAGCGCGGGCGGGACAACGGTGTTCATCGACCCGTACCTTGGCACCGGCGACCCGCCGCGGACGGTCCGGATGATCCCGGTCCCCTTCGAACCGGGTGACGTGCAGGCCGCCGACGCCGTGCTCGCGACCCACGAACACACCGACCACGTCCACGGGCCGAGCCAGGCGCCGATCGTCGCCGACACCGACGCGTCGTTCTACGGGCCCGGCGCCAGCGTCGACGTCGTCCACGAGGAGGAGTGGGTCGACCGGTGGGGCGTCGCCGCAGACGACGTCGAGATGATCGAGGAGGGCGATACGTTCGCGGTCGGTGACCTGGAGATCACGGTCGGCCCCGCGAACGATCCCGACGCCGAGCAACCGGTGTCGTACGTGATCGAACACGACGCCGGCACGTTCGTTCACGGCGGCGACGCGCGGCCGGGCGCGTTCGGCGCGATCGGCGAGCAGTTCGACGTCGATGTGGCCGTCCTGGCGTTCGGGACGGTCGGGATGCTCCCGGAGAAGGCGACGGGCGAGCCGACGGAGACGAAGTGGTACAACGACGAGAACATGCTGATCGAGGCCGCGGGCGAACTGGGGGTCGACCGGCTGGTGCCCACCCACTGGGACATGTGGCGCGGGCTGACGGCGGATCCGACGGCCCTGCACCACCACGCGAGCAGCTTCGAGCACCCTCGCGAGCTGGAGATCGTCGAGATCGGCGACAGGTTCGATCTGTGAGACGGTCTCTCGGAGCGACCCGGTAAACTCTTCGAGCGGCGTCCCGCGACCCGGTAAACTCTTCGAGCTGCATCCCGCGACCCGGACCCACTGTTCATACTGTCGGGCGTGACTCTGTGGACTGGCAAGACACGCAAACCGGCGTATTCAGACGTATATCAGCAGAACTCTTCGACGAACCGGCTCGTCCCGGCAGCGGTGCCGGCGACGACGAGTTCGTCGTCGCGCTGGAGCCGGAACGTCGGATCGATCGCCGTCCGGAGTTCGCCGTCCCGCTCGATCGCGACGACGGTGCAGCCGGTCCGCTCGCGGATCCGGGCCTCCTCGATGGTGCTGCCGGCCAGGCCGGGTGCGCGCGTGCGGACAACGTTCACCTTCGTGCCGACGGTCAGGAACTCCTCGCTCTCGATGATCTCCGACGCGATCGAGCGCCCGCTCACGGTCGCGAGCGAAAGGACGTAGTCAGCCCCCGCCCGGTACATCTTCCTGATCGAGCCGACTTCTGTCGCCTCGGACCGGAGCGCGTTCCCGATCGACCCGACGTCGTCGGCCCGGGCGATCACCTCCCCGGTCCCGTTGAGGTCCCGGACGACGAGCGTGGCGAACTCCGTCGTCGTGTCGTCGGGGATCGCGAGCACGATCGACCGGGCGTCGGGGACGCCCGCCGTGCGCAGCGTGTCCGCGTCCGCCGCGTCGCCGACCACGTCCACCGCGGGGTCGTCCTCCCGGTCGACCACGGTGTAGGGCAAGTTCACAGCAGCGAGCGCCTCCGTGACGGTCCGGCCGACCTCGCCGTGGCCGACGACGACCGTCTCGCCCCGCCGCAACCGCCGGGCAGCGGCGCGCGTCGCGGTGGCGAGCGCCTCCAGCTGGTCCGGGCTGGCGGCCACAAGCAGCACCGTCCCGCTCTCAAGCGGTCGCTCCGGCGGGGGCGGCGTCTCGAACTCGCCGCGGTACCACACCCCGACGACGTTCACGCCGAACCGCTCGCGGATGTTCGAGTCGGCGAGCGTCGTCCCCGCCAGGTCGCTGCCCTGCCGGATCGGGACCTCCATCACGTCGAACTGGTCGCCGATCTCGATCGCGTCGCCGAGGTCAGAACTGAGGCCGGCGGTCACTTTCCCGGCCAGCCCGTTCCCGAGGAGGTTCCGCGGCGTCAGGATGTCGTCGGCGCCGGCGAGGCGGTGGTACGTCTCCTTGTCGGGGTCCTCCACGACGCTGATCACGCGGGTCTCCTCGGCTGCCTCCTTGGCGGCGAGCACGATGCTGGCGTCGATCCGGTCGGAGACGTCGGCGACCAGCGCCCGGGCGTCGGCGAGGTTGGCGCTCTGGAGGTCAGCCACCGACTCCGGGTCGGCGTGGATCACCGCGTAGCCCCCCTCGTCGAGTTCGAGCGCCCGGTCGCCGTCCGGTTCGACCAGCACGTACTCGATACCGCTCGCGGAGAGTTCGTCGATGAGGATCTCCGCGCGCTCGGAGTACGTACAGATGACGACGTGATCCGAGAGTCCGTCTTCGATCTCCGTCGGCGGGGACCGCGAGAGTGCGTCCTGAAACAGCGGGATCAACACGGCGGGCAGTGCCAGGAAGAACAGCGCGACGCCGGTGAGATCCAGCAGGATCACCAGCAGGTTCAGCTCCGGGCTCAGCCACGGCGAATCGGAGCCGTACCCCGTTGCAGTGAACGTCTCGACGACGACCTGCAGTGAGTGAAAGAGCGACACCTCGACGCCCTCCGGCGGGTACGGGCGGGGTTCGAGGGTCTTCATCGCGGCGTCGTAGCTGACGGAGGCCACCAGAATCAGCACCGCGATGAAAAGCATGTAGTAGGCTGCCCGCTCTTTGACCCCGTTCATGGCACTGTGGTTGCCCTCGTGGGGTTTTAATCTCCCGGTCGGTGCGACGTCACCCGGACTCGCGCAGCCCGGAGACGAACAGCGCCAGCACCGGCACGATCTCCAGGCGGCCGACCCACATCAGCACGATCATCAGGAACTTCGAGGGGACGGAGAAGAACTCGTAGTTGCCGGACGGGCCCAGGCGGCCCAAGCCCGGGCCGATGTTCCCGAGCGTCGCCAGCGACGCGCTGATCCCCTCGAGGATCACGTGCCCGCCGAGCCTGACCGGCTGGACCGTCTTGGGGTGGGCCGCCTGGTACATCTCCCGCCGGATCGACTTCACTACGACCAGCCACCGGACGACCTTCACGCCGCCTCTTGCCCGACTCCCGCAAATTTTGCCTTACTAGTTTTGGAGTGGGCTCTTGAGGGAATGGTACCAACTCCCACAGGTCGGTCTATGATCGATCCAACCCGCGTCAAACCGATTGTACTGCAAGTCAGCCAGTCCGACCTGTTCGAGCACGTGCTCAACGACCCCGTGCTGGGGAGTTCGATCTACGTGAACATCGCCCTCGCGGGACTGACGCTGCTGCTGTTCGCGTCCCTGGCGCGGGGCGTGACAGATCCGCGCTCGCAGTTGATCATCGTGGCGGCGATGGCCGTTTCGGCGGTTTCGCTGGCCAGCTACACGGGGCTGGCGTCGGGGTTGACGATAAGCATTATCGAACTGCCTGAGGGGCACGCACTCGCGGGCGAGACGACGGAGCTCGCCCACAGCGGCGAGGAGGTCGAGGGGACGATCAGCCTCTGGGGGCGGTACCTCACGTGGGCGTTCTCGACGCCGTTCATCCTGCTGGCGCTCGGGCTGATCGCCGGCTCGAACCTCACGAAGATTTTCACTGCGATCGTCTTCGACGTCGGCATCATGGTCACCGGGCTCGCGGCCGCGCTGACGACGTCCTCGTACCTGCTGCGGTGGTTCTGGTACGGGATCAGCTGTACGTTCTTCCTCGTGGTCGTGTACATCCTGCTGGTCGAGTGGCCGGAGGACGCCAAGGCCGCGGGGACGAGTGACATCTTCGACACGCTGAAGCTGTTGACGGTCGTGCTGTGGTTCGGCTACACGATCTGGTGGGGTCTCGGCAACGAGGGCCTGGCGCTGATCAGCGACCCCGGGCTCACGTCCTGGGGGTACAGCGCCTTCGACGTCGTCGCGAAATACGTGTTCTCCTTGTTGGTGATCAGGTACACGCTCAACAACGTCGAGACGGTCAGCGGTGGCACCGACTACGGCGCGACGGCCGACGTCGTGCCCGCCGACGACTGACCCCCGCGTCCACGGTTTTCGGTCACGCGACGCCCGGTGGGAGCTCCGTCGTTGACTTCCTCCCCGCGCTGAAACGCGAGGCTTTCGCCTTGATTTTCCGTAACCCGGCCGTGGCACCAAGATATAAATGGATTCTGACCGCGATTGTTGGTGTGGCTCGCCCACGTACACTGGTGGTCGACGGCGGCGACACCGCCGCGGAGACCGCCTCGACACTCGAGGCCGCCGACTGCCGGGTGACGGCCGTCGACTCGATCGCCGAGGCGCTGATCGCGCTCCGGGACCAGGGGATCGACGTCGTGGTGACCGAGTACGAACTCCCCGACGGGACGGGGATCGACCTGCTCGAAGAGGTCCAGTCGGCTCACGAACTCCTTCCGGTTGTCTTCTACACCGCCCACGGGAGCGAGAGGGTTGCGAGCCGGGCGATCGACGCCGGCGTGGCCGCGTACGTGCCGAAGGCCGATCCGGACGCACCGGAGCGGGTACTGGACGCCGTCGAGCGGCACACGACGACGGAGATCGCCGGCAGCGCCGAGGACCTGCCGAGTCCGACCTCGGACACGATCATCAGGGCCGTCGACGAGGCGCCAGTCGGGATCACGCTGTCGGACCCGTCGCTGCCCGACAACCCGCTCGTGTACGTCAACGAGGCCTACGAGGGGCTGACGGGGTACGCCGCGGCGGACGTGCTCGGGCGGAACTGCCGGTTCCTGCAGGGGCCGGACACCGACGAGGAGCCCGTCCGGGAGATGCGGGAAGCGATCGAGAACGACGAGCCGGTGTCGGTCGAACTCCTCAACTACCGCGAGGACGGGACGCCGTTCTGGAACCAGGTGACGATCGCGCCGATCTACGACGGGGACGGCGACGTGAGCCACTACGTCGGCTTCCAGAACAACGTCACCGACAGGAAGGAGGCCGAGGCGATGGCAAAACAGCGCGCCGACTCGCTGCGGGAGGAGCGCCAGGCGCTCGAGCGCGTGCTGGGTCGAGTGAGCGGCCTCGTCAACGACGTCAGCCACGTCCTGGTCAACGCCGAGAGCCGCGAGGAGATCGAGCGACAGGTGTGTGACGAGATCACGGCGATCGAGGGGCACAGTCACGCCTGGATCGGCGATTCGATGACCAGCGGCATGGGTCTCCGCGTCAGGGTCGGCGCCGGCACCGCCGGGCAGGCCCTGGAGCGGGCCAGCGAGGTGGAGTGGTCGGGTTCGATCCTCGCGCAGGCCGTCGAGCAGGGGCAGGTGAGCGTGTACGACGGCACCGACGACCTCCCGGCGGCGATCGCCCCCGAGGCGTTCGACGCGGCGTCGGTGGCGGTCGTGCCGCTGACCTACCGCCGGACGACCTACGGCGTGCTTGTCGTGTACGCCGAGCGGTCCGGCGTGCTCGACCGCCGGGAGTGCAAGGTGTTCGAGGCGCTGGGCGGCATGATCGCCAGCGGGATCAACGCCGTCGAGACCAAGCGCGTGCTGACCGCCGACCGGGTGACCGAACTCGGGTTCGAGATCACCGACGAGTCGTTCCCGCTGATCGAACTCGCGACGGTTGCGAACGGCTCTGTGACGTACAACGGATCGACGGCCGGGGACGGCAACTCCCTGCGGATGTTCGTGACAGTCTCCGGCAGTGACGAATCGTTCGCCGACACCCTCGACCGGTGTCGGGCGATCAGCAACGGCTACGTGATCGCGCGGCAGGACGGGACGATCGCCGCCTCCATCGAACTTGCCGGGGCGACCATCTTCCAGGACCTCGCCGAATACGGCGCGACCGTCCGCGAACTGACGGTGTCCGGCGACTCGGGGACTGCACAGCTGTACGTCGAACTCCCGGTCGAGGGCGACGTGCGGTCGGTGGTGTCGGTGCTGGAGTCGACTTACGACGGTGTCAGCCTCGTGCGCCAGCGCGAGCGCGAGCGGAGCCCGCGCCCCACTGCCGAGTTCACTGCGACCGTCGTCGAACGGCTGACCGACCGGCAGTACACGGCGCTGGAGACGGCGTACATGAGCAACTACTTCGAGTTCCCCAGGCCGGTCTCGGGGGAGGAACTCGCCGAGTCGATGGGCATCTCCCGACAGACCTACCACCAGCACCTCCGGGCCGCCCAGCGCAAACTCCTCGAGGAGTTCTTCGAACCGGACAGCTGATACTGGTGGCTGTAATTCTTTTACTCGCCAGTCTCTGCGGAGACAGACCCGTTCCGCCTGGATTCTCAATTCGAGTGTTCACGTGCGTACAGCCACCAGTATGAGCGGACGGCGCGTTCCTGCAGGGCTCTGCGGCGCCGTCCCCCACCGGAGCGGTCGCGGGCCAACCCTTACTTGTTGGCCTGCACCGTTTTTACGGCAGTCGTCCAACTTGTGGTAGTAACGACCGCTCCGGCCGGCACGTTCGGGGACGGTCGCCCCGGACCTGCCGCCGGGCTGGCGGGTCCCGACCCACGCATGAGCCGACTCACCTACCTGGAGTTCCTCCTCGTGTTCGTGATTCCTCCGGTGATCGTGCTGGGGGCAGTCGCCATCTACCGGGCGGACGCCTGGTGGGGGCCGCGCCCGCTGAGCGGCCTGGGGATCGTCCTGTTTCTCGCGTTCGTGTACACGACCCCCTGGGACAACCTGCTGATCGCCGAGGGCGTCTGGTGGTACGGCGACGGGGCGACCGCGAGCCAGCTCTGGCACGCCCCGGTCGGCGAGTACCTGTTTTTCATGCTCCAGCCGGTGCTGACGGCCTTCTGGCTGTTCCAGTTTCCCGACCTCCGGGAGCGCTCGCTCCGCGTCGGCGTCCCGCGCCGCGTCGTGGGTGCTGTTGCCGGCCTCGCAGTCAGCGGGCTCGGGTACGTGCTGCTCGGCGCGGACGCGACGTTCTACCTGGGGGCGATCCTGCTGTGGGCCGGCCCGATCCTGGCGATCCAGTGGGGGTTCGGCTGGTCGTACGTCTGGGCGATCCGCCGGACGGCGCTGCTGGCGGTCGCGGTGCCGACGCTGTACCTCTGTCTGATCGACCGCGTCGCCATCGGCATGGGGATCTGGACGATCTCCGGGACGTACACCACCGGGGTGGCGCTGTTCGGGCTGCCGGTCGAGGAGGCCGTGTTTTTCCTCCTGACCAACGTCTTCGTGGTGCAGTGTCTGTACCTGTACATGTGGCTGCTCGACCGCGCCGGGCAGGCCTCCCTGGAGACGTGGACTGCGACGGTGTTGCGCCGCCAGCCCGATCCGGAGGTCGACCAGTGACCTCGTTCGGTGTCTCGGGGTCCCGCCGGCCTGCTCGCGGGGTCGCGTCGTCGTACGTGCTCGGGACCGGCTGGGTCGTACTCACCGTGGTCGCGATACTCTCAGTCGCACTCGGCCCGTTCCCGAGGCCGTACCAGTACGCCCCGCTGGTCGTGAGCGTCGTTTTGTTGGGGCTGCCACACGGCGCGGTCGATCACTTGCTTGCGCCCCGCCAGCGGGGTGAGCCACTGACTCCCAGGTGGCTCGCCGCAGTGGGTGGCGTCTATCTCCTCCTCGGCGCCGCATACGGGCTCGTCTGGTTTCTGTGGCCGGTCGCGGCGTTCGCGGGCTTCATCCTGCTGACCTGGTTCCACTGGGGGCAGGGTGAACTGTACCCGCTGCTCGCGTTCGCAGACGCGTCGTATCTCCGGGAGCCGGGCCAGCGGGCGCTGACCGTGCTCGTCCGCGGCGCTGCGCCGATGCTGCTCCCGCTCGTCGCCTTCCCGGGCGAGTACGAGTTCGTGGCTGCGAGCCTCGTCGGACTGTTCGATCCCGGCGCTGCCGACGCGCTCGCGCCGCTGTTCGAGCCCCAAGCACGGCTGGTGGTCGGCGCGGTGTACGCGGTGCTGGCGCTGGTGACGCTCGGACTCGGCTCCGTGCGGGCGACCGACCGTCGACCGTGGCGGATCGACGCCGGCGAGGTCGGCCTGCTGACCGCCTTTTTCCTGACGGTGCCGCCGATCCTCGCCATCGGCGTGTACTTCTGTGCGTGGCATTCGCTGCGCCACATCAGCCGGACGGTGTTCCTCGACGGCCGCTCGGTCGCGCTGCTTGATCGCGGCCGGATCTCGCCGGTTCTCCGGCGATTCGCGCGGGACGCGACGCCGCTGACGGCCGCCGCACTCGCGCTCCTGGGTGCGCTCTACCTGGTGGTGCCGGAGACCCCCGGCGGCACCGCCGACCTCGTCGCACTGTACCTCGTGCTGATCGCCGTCCTCACGCTCCCGCACGTCGCGATCGTCACCTGGCTCGATCGGGCCCAGAACGTGTTGTAAGACTGTTGACCCGTAGTTCCACGCGGCACTGTCTAGTTCTGGATGACCTCAGCTGGCGTTTTGCCGTCGAGTGCTGGATTGGGTCGTTCGTGGTTGTAGTGGTGTCTGAAGCGTCGTGACCACTGTTTTGCGCTGGATTGACTGCCGCTCCAGAAGGAGTGAAAGCGGTCGATTCGCATGGTCACAGTCTGGAACCACTTTTCGATGTGGTTCCGAGTCCGATAGTCGAGCCGACCGCTCAATTCATGGTGTGCAAGAGCAGTCAGATAGCCGCCAGCATCCACGAGAACCACTGTATCGGCGATATCATGTTTCTGAGTGAGTCGATGCAGGAACGCCGTCCTCAGAACGCGTCGCGTTCTGATGGGCTGGACGAGAGCCGCGCTCTCGTGAACGCCGCGGGGTCGGTCCCGCGGCGGCTGAACACATCGACTTCGAGCAGCAGTTTTGACTCGGCATCAACAGCGGCGTACAACCACTTCTTTTCACCGTCGACCTCGATTTGTTTCTCATCGACCGGGACCCGCGACGGCTCCGCAGTCGGCGGGTCGCTCTGTGCTTCAGACACCGTATGAACCCAATTCCAGACTGCGCCATGAGAGCGTTCGATACCCAATAATTCTAAGATTGCGACCGTCCCCCTGATCGACAGCCCCGCCATGTGGAGACGCACCCCAAACCGCCGGATGGGTGTCGGGGTGCGCTCATTCTCCCAACGTCTTGGCTGTCCTCATCTAGCGTTTTTCTGATAATGATTATTGTGACTGTTTACCGGGTCGACCGCACGCAGTCATGCGGTCGATCCCGTAACGACTCACAATAATCACTATGAGGAGGTCTGCGAGTTGCAGAGGCACTTCTCGTTACGGCCTCCTCGCTTCTCAAACTCGCTCAACTAGACAGTGCCCAATAATCTATTGTAATAGAAAACTCATATAAAATAAATTATACATATCACGTCCTTTATTATGGACACGGTGAAAGGCTCATTCAATGCCTGTAGAAGGGAATGTAACAGTCCATCACGTAAAGGGACTGCATGCACGCCCAGCGACGGTGTTTGTCAACACAGCCTCGGAATATGAGTCGGAGATAAGGGTCGGTAAAACGGGCGCCGACGAACTGGTGGATGCAAAAAGCAGTCTCGCCATCATGTCACTCGGCGTCGAGGAAGGGGACGAGATAACGATTACTGCAAACGGTGCCGACAGCGAACAAGCTATTAAGCGACTCATTACTGTTGTCGAGGCCGACTTCGAACTGCATCAAGAGTAACTCAGATCGCCTTTGCCTTCTCGAAAATCATATTCATAAGGGCGTCAGCGTCTCTGTCACGGATGTGTTCAGCAAATTCGCCGTCCTGAAATAGGTCTGTCAGGTTCGAGAGAAAGGTTGTGTATTCATCGGTGTCTTTGATCAGGAGCAGGATAATAGCGTGGACGTCAATCTCTTTGTCTTTATCGTCCATGCTGTGGAAGGTGACGCTATCCGCTGGTACCCCGAGTAAAAGCGCCTGTTCAGAGACGTATTCTGGGTCTGCGTGGGGGATAGCAATTCCGTACG
The DNA here is from genome assembly GCA_003021015.1 of Halobacteriales archaeon QS_4_66_20. GTDB lineage: Archaea > Halobacteriota > Halobacteria > Halobacteriales > Haloarculaceae > Halovenus. The sequence goes on from PXRK01000049.1 coordinate 14,874, forward strand.
CGTATGTCTCGTTTGGGATTTCAAGGCCCGTCGGGTACGACTCCTCGCGTTCGAGCAACGCATCGATGTATGCCTCTTCGACCCACCCCTTCGCGAACGCATGCTCACCCAGTTCGCTGAGCACCGACTCATAGGTATTGCTTAAGACCTGAATATGATCGGATTGCATCTGACGAATATCAGTTTCTGAATGGATTAAAAGGTGCTGGTTGGAAATCATGAGATCGGTGGTTGCAGTGGACGCTGGGGTAGATTGGCTGGCACCAGACCGAATTGTATTCGATTTATATAATTCTGCCCGATCGTCCGGAACACCTAAACACTCTCCATCCAACGCTCGGTTTATGCAGTTCGAACAGGGGACGTTCGAAGTTTCGAGTACAGACCGGTTTGAGATTCTCAACGTGACGCCCGAAGTAGAGGCCATCATCGAAGAGACGGGAGTCACTGATGGGTTGGTAAACGTCTCGACCCCGCATACGTCCGCAGCACTCTCGACGAACGAGTTTGAGGAGAAATTGCTCGATGACATGATTGACAAGTTCAAGCAACTTGCGCCGCCGAACGACGGCTATTACCACGATATCGACCACATTCACGCTGGCGAGCAACCGAATGCCCACGCTCACCTCATTTCCGCGATGGTCAAACGACCTGTTTTGCCGATGCTGCAAAACGGGGAACTCAACCTCGGGACGTGGGAAGAAGTCATGTTCTACGAACTCTGTGGGCCACGTGACCGCGCTGTCGATGTGGTCGTGATGCACTGACCACCCACACCAGGGTACTGAAAACTGAAATCTTATTATCTATTGTTGGGAAAATGGAGGCAGGTAATGAAAAGTATGTCATCAACGCTCGGAAATGCAGTCATCGTTGCTATCGACCATGGACTCCACTGGGGTGTCTATGACGATTTCGAAGACCCTGAGGAGACACTAGAGCGCTTGCTTGCATGTAATCCAGATGGAATATTGGCGAGTGTGCCCTTCATCAGGCGGTTCGAAGAGACATTATCCTCGCACGACATCTATACGATAGCGACGCTCGATATCCTTCACGATTCGGTGTTCCCTGGTGAACACAGGACCGAGGAGATTCACGCGCAGGTTTTCAGTGTGGAAGAGGCTATTCGGGTCGGTGCTGACGCCGCAAAAGTCGCACTCGTCTACGGACGCAAAGATAACAACGTCCTCGAGGAAAACCTCAAATTTGTGGCTGAGGCCGCAGAGCGTGGCCAGGAAAAGGGTCTCCCGCTGGTCGTCGAACCGACGTTGTGGGGCCAACTCGCCGAAGACGAACTCGATCCTGACTACCTGGCAAACGCCAATCGGATCGCCTTCGAACTGGGTGCTGATATCCTGAAAAGCCCGTATCCCGGGACCCCTGAAACGTTCGCGTTAATCGCCGAGAACGCCCCGCAACCGGTGTATATTGCTGGCGGTCCAGCATCGGAAACGGACAGAGAAGTACTGGAAATGGTCGCAGGGGCGGTCGATAAGGGGGCCCATGGCATCATGTTCGGTCGAAAGATTTGGCAACGAGAAGACCCCGCACCAATTATTGCGGCGCTGAAGGACATCGTCCACGATGGGGCTTCAGTAGACGAGGCCCACAAACATCTATAGCAGTCTGGACTGGGCACTGACCCCGTCAAAGGGTACTTTTAATGCATGATAGTTTGTCGGTTGGCGCATGAAACTCAAGTATCCACATTTCCAGATTAATTTCAAAGTATACCCCGGGACGTATGGCGAGGACGGCCTCGCCTTCACGAAACTAATCGATAGAGTTGAAAAGGAGACTGGCGCATCGTTCGTCCTCACCCCGCAAATTCCAGACATCAGGTATATAAAAGCGGAGACTGATCTATCGCTGACGGCGCCGTATATGGACGCCATCACCCCGGGTCGCGGGATGGGCCGTATTTTGCCAGAGACAATTCGCGAGGCTGGGGCGGATGGCGTCGTTATCAACCATGCTGAAAACCGAGAGACGCTTTCCGACCTCGTGACAAAAATTGAGCGATGTCGAGATGTCGGCCTCGATTCGATTGTCTGTGTAGACAGCGTGGAAATGGGACGTGCAGTTGGAATTTACAGGCCGGACAACATGGTCTTCGAGAAACCAGATGATATTGCGAGTGACCGGGCAATTACCCGATCACATCCAGAACGCGTGGAAGCGTTCATCGAAATGCGTGACGAGGTTTGCCCGGAAACAAAAGTACTTGTCGGTGGGGGAATTGCGACTGCTGAGGACGTGCGTCTCGCCTTCGAACAGGGGGCGGACGCTGCCGGCGCTGCGTCGGCCATCTCGCTCGCCGACGACCCAGAGGCGTTGCTCCGGGATATCGGTGAAGTCATAGCTGACGCCGCAGACACGAACGCCTGATTTCTCGGGCATTGTTCAGATAAGGTCTGAAGGACGAGGCGGTCGAATTCAAAGTGTTCTATGTCTGAATTCGCCCCATCTGAACAATGCCCGATGGGACTAACCAAAACCTTATGTATCTTAACTTTCATTGTTATCAATCATGAGTGAACCGAAAAACCTCCTCCTGGTCTGTGGGACCTCCGTTGCAACCTCGACAGTCGTCCGCGAAAAACTCAAAAAAGAACTCCCCAAACGGGATGTCAATATCGGGACTCTCACGAAAGCAAAAGTCACTGAGGCGCCCAGTAAAGCCAAAAGTGGGAGTTACGACCTTATCGTCGCGACGACATCGCTCGACCAAGACCGGTTCGATATCCCAGTGATCACTACACAGGCATTTATGACGGGTATTGGGGAAGAGGAAGTAATCGACGAGATCGTCGAAACATTGCAGGCTTCTTGAACGCGCCCGGCTCTTGCATGGAGGGCTTCTCAACAGTCCTACATGAAAAGAAACGTACACAAATACATGCATTTTCATATAATATTTATTATATCAAGATAAAATCATAGCTTGAGCACACCGTGTACCCCCCGGCCGTATCAATTCATACTATATAAGCTTAAAATAATAGTCTCAAATATGTAGCTGCTCCAAACGTGTGCGTATATGTCAAGGATAGAGATAGTGCGTATAAAACGTTATTAGGGTACAGTAATATGTTGTTTAATGGTGTAAATAAATGACACTGACGACACCACTCCAGCTCGGCGGGGTAGTACAGAGAATAAACGACGTGATACAAGGGTTAGGCGTGGAGGTATTGTTACCGATTATCATTCTCGCAATTGCGCTAATTTTCCGCGTTGACCTCGACCAGTCAATCAAGTCGGCAGTCCTGATCGGTGTCGGGTTCACCGGAATTTTCCTTGTCCTGGGCCTGTTCGGGGAAACAATTGGGTCGCTTGCCAATCAGATGGTCGAAGTAACAGGCCTCCAACTGAGTGTCGTTGACGTGGGTTGGCCTGCGGCAGCGGCGATTGCGCTTGGTATTGCCGAACTGGGAGTCTGGGTCATCCCAATCTTCGTCGTCGTGAACCTGGTGTTGTATACAATCGGGTTTACGTACACTCTTAACGTCGATATTTGGAACTATTGGCACTTCGCCTTCTTCGCCGGGTTGGTGTACTTCGCAACTAACGATTGGGTCTTGGCGATGGCTATCGGGATCATGTTCGGCGTATCCTTACTCGTGGTCGCCGACTGGTTCCAGCCAGCTATCGAAGAGACATTCGATACTCCGGGGATTTCGATTCCACACGGCGGGTCGGCGCCATTCGCCGTCGCCGCAATCCCGATTCACGAAGTCGTCAAACGTCTCCCAGTGGTCGGGTCTACCACGTGGGACCCAGATACGATTCAAGACCGCATGGGACTCTTCGGTGAACCAGTCATCATCGGATTGGTCTTGGGGATCCTGATTGGAATTGGGGCTCATGCGAACAACCTGGCCTCCGCCGATGCGTGGTACACTATCCTCGGTGCTGGTATCACGTTCGCTGCGGTGATGCACATCCTGCCGATGATGGTCGGGATTCTGATGGAGGGTCTCTCGCCGCTCGCAGACCAGATTCGGGACTTCATGACCTCGCGGTTCGAGGGCCGCGATATGGTGATCGGTCTCGACTCGGCAATCCTCATCGGCCACCAGTCGGTGATCGCTGCCAGTCTCGTGGCCGTCCCCATCGCTATTATAATGAGTATTATCCTGCCGGGCAACCGCGTACTCTGGGGTGTCGACCTCGCTACCTTCCCGTTCTTCTTCGCCATGATGGTGCCCCTCATGGACGGTGACGTCGTCAAGATGGTTCTTTCCGGGATCGTCCTCCTCGTCCCTATGCACTACATCGCGGGCCACGTCGCGCCCCTGGTAACCGAAGCAGCAGCAAGTTCCGAAGGGTTCGAAGTCGAGTTCGAACTGATCACCGCGCCAATCGGTGACGCTGGGTCCCCGGCGACCGTCATGCTGGCAATTCCCGGCCAGGAACTCGGTGCAACCGGTGCCATGCTGAGCCTCGCAATAATAATCTTGTTCACGATCGGAGTTTGGGTCGCGGTCAGGACCTGGCCAAAACGGATGTACATGCTCGCTGGTGCATCCGAGGATAAGGCTATGGAACACACTGAACTCCGCCACTCCGGCAGCGCTGCTGGAATCCTTCCGAACAAATTCGGCAAAGCCGTCGACGTCGAAGAACCTGTCGAAGAAGCTACGGAATAACTGACCAGCGCCTTCTCCACTTTTTCATTTCGCTATTGAAAGATGTACCCAGTCGGCCGGTATTCCTCGGCACGTGCTACAATAAGTCAGCGCCAGAGCTATGCCAGTATTGACAGGTAACGGGGTTGCCTATAATACGGGGTCTCATTGCACCAGCGTACAGGCGGTCTTGACATCCTACCCGCCCTGAAGGGCGAGGTTTTACCTTTGTAACTTCCATAACCCGTGGCTGGCTAGGTTGCGAGATAGGGGAGCGTCCGGCGGTGGTGTGTCCCCGTGACCATCAGTGTGTAGGGATAGATCACTTCAAGGAGATAATGGAGGAACCCACCGGTGATGAGGGCCAGGGCACCGAATAACAGTGTATCGATAGGGGTCTGCACCCCAATTACACCTCCCAGGCCAGCATAATAGAGGCCGAGGCAACCGATAACGGCGGTCACTGCCAGTGCAATACCCAGGTAGCGTTCGAGTGACGTCCGGAGCGACGACCCGTGAGCCTCGAAAAAATGCTCTATCTCCTGCTTCCGAGACTGTACCCACTCTCGGTCGCCAGTGATGTGGAGTCGAAAGCCGGTATCCCATTTATCTGCAGTCAGGGTTATCTGTCCCTCACGTGCTTCGAGGACTACTTCGAACAAGCGAAAAAAGGCAGGGAGCGTTACATCGCGCATGAATTCCTCACCCGAGACAAACCGATACGTCGCTGTTTCATGGGTGAGTTTAAATTCCAGGTCTGGGTCGGTGCTACCCTTCCGGAGGATACCCTCGAGGGCAGTGATTGTTTCTCCCTCGAGGTGGACCGATGGCAGGTCTGTTTCATAGTGCATGGGCTATTAGTGGTTCATATGGCCGTGAAGCGGGTAAATTTCTCGCTTGCATGGGTCTCTGTTCTTACTTGTTTTCACGCTCTTCGGTAGACTGGCGGAACCAGGAGCATTAATACCCGTCACCTTCGATATCGAGAGGGACGACCCGAGCGTTGCACCCGGAACGGGAATGAGCAAAAGAGGAGCAGCTCCTGGAGTGTCGAGACTGTTCGAAGAGAGGAGACAAAGCATCCAATCCGTAAGCTGCGACTCGTGGCCGACACACAGGTACAGTAGTCTCTGTCAGTCGTTTCCGGACCTGGACGATTTGGACTCCTGTTTTGGATAGTCATGGTAGGCAGCAGTCGGATCGTCAGTGATGACGTGAGGCTGATACAGCAGCGTGTCTCCATCGATGACCCGACCGTCGGACATGTGATACTGATTTGGCCCGCCTTTGGGGGTTGCTAATCGATACTCCGAGGCCATCTGCTCGTCCTGCTCCCGACGCCTGTCAATATCAGCAAAGTGTAGCGACTCGTTGACCGTCTCACGTAGTCGGTGAAGCGTGTCGGTGACGTCCGCCTCGGCATCTGCGGCGAGGTTGTTCGTTTCGAGTGGGTCCGTTTCGAGGTCGAAAAGCAACTCGGGCGCATCTCTGAACTGAACGTATTTGTACCGCCCGTCTCGGACCATGCGGTAGTGCAGATCATCATTGCCGAACATCCCGAAGCAATCGACGACGACAGGCTCCGAGTCCGGTTCCGTGCCCGTTCGCACAGCGTCAGACAGGTCACGGCCGTCCAGTCCGTTCGGTTGTTCGACGCCCAAGAGACCACACAGCGTCGGATACAGGTCGAGCAGGCTCACAGGTGTGTGTAGTCTCTCGGGCATGCCCCCGTTTTCGCGGTGTGACGGGAGCTGGACGAACAGTGGAACACGGGTGGCAGCCTCGTGCCATGTGCGCTTTTCCCAGAGCCCATGCTCCCCCGCGAGCTCACCGTGGTCGCTCGTATAGATAATAATCGTATTTTTTAGGAATCCGGAATCATCTAATCTCAAAAGAAAGTCTCCTATTATTTCGTCTATATACTCGACAGCACCGAAATAGCCGCTTCTCGCGCGCATCATTTCCGCATGGGACAGGTCGCTCGACGCGGTACGCTCTGCGCACGCCGTAACGAGGGGGTGGTCGTCCGTGTCGCCGCCGCTCACTGTCGGTTCCGGGACGTTGTCCGGCCAGTGCTTGTCGACAAATCGACTCGGTGCAGTTCGCGGCCAGTGGGGGCGACTGAAGGACGCACAGAGGAACCACGGCTGCTCGGAGTCGGCGTGTCTGTGCTCGCGAAGCGTCGAAATAGACTCCTCGACAGTGCGGGTCTCCTGAAGGAGGCTCTCGGGGATGCCGGTTTCGCCGACTTCGGCAAGCAGACGGCGATAGTCGGGCGGATGACCGTACGGTCTCGGCGGTTCGGCCTGATGAGCGGACTGGCCGGTGAGGTCCCCGTACGTCCGCTGGTCGAAGCCGCCGAACTGGACCTGCCCGCCGAAGTGCATCTTACCTTCCAAATATGTTTTATATCCAATATTTGATAATGTATTAGGAATTGTGGTTAGCTCCGGGTCGAGGACGGAGTCGTTGCTCCAGGCGCCTGCTCGCTTTGCTTCCCGACCGCTGAGTAACGCATACCGGGAAGGTGTACACAGCGGCACTGGACAGTACGCTGTCTCGAATCGAATCGACGTCCGTGCGAGCTGATCGAGTGTAGGTGTCTCGATAGACTGACCGCCCTGGTCGGAGTCGCGACAGCCGACGTACCTGAAGCTATGCTGATCAGTGAGGACAACGAGGACGTTTGGCTGACACCGTTGCATAATTACTCGTCGTCGGGGCGGTTGATATGCGTTTAGGTCGGGCGAACCATCGGTGCGTCGAGGGCCCTTCACTCGTCACACTTCAGGACCCGACAGTAAACTCGGTTTCGGATATAGTGAATCTGACAGTCGCCGGTTGGCCCTTGCGACGAACAGAGAATTAATACGCTTGGGCGGAAATGAGCTTCCATGAAGCTGGTTAGCTTCGAAGTTGAGTGTCCGACAGGGCCACACCGTCGGGTGGGTTGTCTCGAGGGGAGCACCATCGTCGACATCACCGCCGCGTACCGCGAGCTGCTCGCAAATGGGGGCGACGGCAACGTCGACGCGAAAGTCCAAAGCGCCACACCGACCGCGATGATAGACTTCCTGCGCCTCGGTGAGAGCGCATTGGAGACGGCAGAATCTGCAGTAGATGCCGTTCAGGAGGGCTCAGTCTCCCCCTCAGCTAACCGTAGATTAGAGTACGACGCGTCGTCGGTAACGCTTCTCAGCCCACTGCCGCGCCCGAATTCTATCAAAGACTGCACTGTCTACGAACAGCACCTTCTGAACAGTAGGGATTTCGAACAGGGCGACCTTCCGGACGCATACTACGCCTATCCAGTCTACTACAAAGGGAACCCGGACGCGGTTGTCCATCCCGGTGACGAGGTGGCGTGGCCAAGCTACACTGACAAGCTCGATTTCGAGTTAGAGATGGCGGCCGTTATCGGCAAGAGGGGACGTGATATTCCGGCAGACGAGGCCGACGAACATATCGCTGGCTTCACGGTATTCAACGATTTCAGTGCCCGAGACGTGCAGAGTGAGGCGAAGCCCGTCATGATGGGGCCCTCGAAGAGCAAAGACTTCGCAAACGGATTCGGTCCCTGCCTCGTCACCACCGACAGCATCGACCCGACCGGCCTGGAGACAGTTGTGCGAGTAAACGGAGACGTCTGGTCCGAAAACTCGACTGACGGGATGTATCACTCCTGGGGTGACATAATCGAGCACATCTCCGAGGCGATCACAATCTACCCGGGCGACGTTATCGGAAGCGGGACTGTGCCGCTTGGCTGTGGACTGGAACTCGGCCGGTGGCTGGAACCGGGAGACAGGCTGGAACTTGAAGTCGAGGGCATCGGAACGCTGACACACCGTATCGGGACGAAGTACTGAGATTCGCGAAGGGAACTGACAGTCCTCTCCTAATGGTGAGTCCCTCTACCATGCTGCATGAAGAACCCCCTCGATTTCGGCGGCACTCGGGTCGAGACCTTCCGGCACATTGTCGATGAAGCTGTCGGCGAGAATCGTCTCGACAATTTCCGGGAAGTGGTCGCGTTCTAGCCCATCTATCGAGCACAATCTCTCGGGCAGATTCATTCCGTCACGGACGGCAGTGACCTCCTCTACGATAGCCGCAGCGACTTCCTCATCCGAGTGGGACGACGCATCGATGCCGAACGCCTCGGCGAGGAGTTGGCGGCGGCCGTCGACCTGGTTGAAGAGATAGGTGAGGACGTGCGGAGCGAGAATGGCGTGAACCACCCCCTGGGAGACGTCGTATTCACGCGAGAAACCGTGACCGAAGGCGTGGATAAGCGACGCGCGATACGCCGATGACGTCGAGAGCCCGTACTGGACCAGCATTACACCCTGGACGACCTCTTCGAGTGCCGGCGCGTCACCACCCAGTGTCGGCAGACTACGACTCAACAGGTCCAGCCCGTGAACAGCACTGGCATCAGTAATCGCCGTGTGGTCACGGCAGTATATCATCTCGATTCCCTTGTCGAAGCCGTTCATCGCGGAGCCTGTCAGGACGGACGTGGGCGTGTGCTCGAACAGACCCGGGTCGTAGACCCCGGCCGTCGGCGCGAGCCGGCGGTCCGAAACACCGACGCCCTCAATCTCCCCGTCTCGCGTATCCGGGTCGAGTGTCAGCCGGGTGCCAGCAACTGTCGACATATCAGCCCCCGGGAGCGTCGTCGGAATGACGACGATCGGCAGAAGTTCGCCATCCGGGAGGTGGACAGTGCCGTCATCGACCATGGCGCGCGCAGCTTCTTCCGGGGGGCGGTCGTGGCCGGCGAGCACGCTGACGAGTTTGGTCGTGTCGAGGCTGCTACCGGCACCAAGTCCGACGAGGACGTCGATATCCTCCGACCGGACGCGCTCTGCACCTTCGACGGCCGTCGAGAGATACTTGTTCGCAGACGTTTGGTCGAACACGCCAGCCAGTCGGTCGCCTAGGCTCTCCTGGACAGGCCCGATAATCCCGTCTGTCGCACCAACCGTTTTGCCACAGATGACGAGCGCACGAGTTAAATCGTGGCGGGCCAGCTCCGTTCCGAGTTCGTCTATAATGTGTTCACCATACAGGAGCGTTCCGGGCTGGTAATCGAATCTGAATGTCTCGCCCATAGAGAGACGCTCTTGCCAGATAGCAATAAAAGCCCGGTTCGGACGAGTGGGCCTCTGCGGTCGTTACACACTCGGTCCACGTGGGGAGAGGTACTTACTGTCTCACATTGGACGACACCGCGTGGTTTCCGGGTTTCCATCCACCCGACTGGCAGATTACTGGAGTCAGCGCACCGCGTCGTCCATGGAGTCGAGAGTCCGAAAGGGAAGGGAGCAGCGCAATCAGACGTATCGTAGTTGCAGTTCCAGGCGTTGGGCAGTCTCCTGCAGCATCTCGCCGTGTGACTCGATCAGTCCCTCGGGACTGGTCTGTGCGGCGGGGCCGGCTATCGCGAGCGCGCCGACAGTGCCCGTCTCGGAGTCTTGCACAGGTGCTGCGACCGAGATACCCCCCTCGCGGAACTCCCCCTGGCTCCGGGCCAACCCCTCCGCACGGATTTCACGAATCTCCTCGAAGAGTGCGTCGCGGTCTGTGACCGTTCTCTCGGTTTCGGCTTCGAGTCCGACTTCGTCGAGAATCTCGTGAATCCTGCTGTCTGACAGTTCCGAGAGTATTGCCTTTCCTGTCGCGTTCTGGTGGAGTTTGAACGTGCCACCGGCATGCATATCGCGCCGCATGTCGTAGTGGTCGTTCGTGAAGTACATCCACATCCCGACACCATCGTGCTCGACAGCAAACTTCGTCATCTCGGATGTTTCGAACGCTATCTTCTCGACGCGGTCCTTCGCCATGAAACACAACTGATTCCGGTTGCGCACATTCCCGCCAAAGCAGAAAAACCGCATTCCGAGACTGTACGACCCGCCGCTGTTCTCGACGTAGTTCTCCTGTTCGAGCGTTTTCAGGTGTTTGTGAACTGTCCCCTTGGAGACGTCCAACCGTTCGCTCAGTTCCGTTACGCCCACACTCTCCTTTTCGTAGAGAACATCGAGAATCGACATGAGCGTCTTGTCGGACTGAATCGTCCGGCCGTTTGTCGATTGCTTGCTCATTGTACTCGTAACGTCCCAAGCGGTAATGAGTCTTACTACCATGGGCCGCTCCATTTACTAGCCACTCGTCCAAGATCAGTGGACACCCGTCTCCGTATTGTGTGATGAAACAACTCCCACTTTTATACGTACAGCGTTGAGTCGCCCAGCCGCTAGAATTACAGACATATGGATGTAATGAACCGGGCAGAACCTTGCTTGGTAATGACACTCTTGTTTCTTGGAATGAAACAAGAATACCTGAACTGTTCGTGGTCCTCCGGCAGTCGAGATGGAAGCGACAGTATCTCGTTGCGAAACCGAGCAGCGTGTGGCTCGCGCTGGATTTCCCACGATCACGTTCGTCGTAAAATATATTACGAAGATAATCCTACGCTTGGGTAGCCAGCGTCGAAAGAAACTGGGCTGTACCTATTCAGAGAACAATGACAGTGCCAATATCGGGTATTCACCACATGACCTGTTACGCATCAGACCCACAGGAGAACGTAGATTTCTACACCGACGTCCTCGGTCTCAGACTAGTCAAGCAAACAGTACTGTTCAGTAACCCGGTCGAGGTGTTCGAAGGGGAACCGATTTATCACCTGTACTACGGTAACACGACAGGCGCGCCAGGGACGGCGATAACGTTCAAGCCACCGGGCACCGAGGCGACCCGGGGAACGATAGCAGACGGCGAAGTCGGACGCGGACAGGTGAGCGCGACCGCATACACAGTTCCACCGGGCTCGCTCGAATACTGGCACGACCGTCTCACAGATAACGACATACCGGTTCACGGACCGAAGGAGCGCTTTGGTGACAGGCTGGTGCAGTTCCGCGACCACGATGGCCTCCCGGTCGAACTCTTCGAGGGGGAGTCGAATCTCGAGCCGTGGACAGACGGGGATGTCCCGGAAGAACACGCAATCCGGGGCTTCTATGGTGCGACTCTCCGGCCACACAACGCGCTCGAAACTGGACAGGCGCTACAAGCCCTCGGACTGAAAGAGGTGGGCCAGGAGTTCACTCCCCAGCGCGGTGACTGGACGCGGTACGTCATCCCGGGCGCCGACCACTCGAAATACGTCGACCTGTACAATACGCCGAATTTCCACGAAGGGAGCTGGGGTTACGGAACTGTCCACCACATCGCGTTCGAGGTTCCGGATATGCAGGCAATGTATACTGTCCGCGAGCACCTCCGTCAGGAGGGCTACTCGGTGACGTCGACCAAAGATCGGAAGTTCTTCACGTCGATGTACTTCCGCGACCCGAGCGGGATTAATATCGAAATTGCGACTGCGGAGCCGGGATTCACCGTCGACGAGAAACCGGAGAATCTCGGAGAGGAACTCAAGCTCCCGGACTACCTGGAAGACAAGCGAGACGACCTCGATTCGCGGCTGATCGATATCGAGGTGTGACGGTTCCCTTGACCGCAGCTACACCCGTGTTTCCGGCAGCCTTTCGGGCAACCTGAGTAGTGGCCACCGGGATACTGCCTCGATTACAGGGTTACTTTTATATACGGGTAAGTCAATCAGTTTATCCATGGCACCCAGCCGCAAGCTTAGACTAGACAGGCGTACCCTTCTCAAGACGACAGCGGTGGGAACGACGGCCGGACTGGCCGGCTGTTCCGGGGTTCTCGACGACTCCGAAAGCGATTTTCCATCAGAATCGGTCACGATTGTCGTTCCGTTCGCAGAGGGCGGTGGAACTGACGGGTACGCTCGCATCATACAGGAACCGCTTTCGGAGGAACTCGGCGTCGAAGTGACTATCAACAACATCCCTGGTGAAACGCCCGTCACTGGTCTCAACGAACTCATAACGAACCCGAATGATGACCACCAACTCGGGATGGCTGGTCATCTCGGCCTGGTCGGGTCGGCGCTCATCTACGCCGATTGGGAGCCCTCGGATTTGAGCATGCTCGGCTCCGTCGGGAGTCTCGCGATTAGTTGTTACGGTAACGCGGAGTACGACTGGGGCGGCCTGAACGGGATGATAGAGAAGTTCAACGACGGCGAGTTCAGTCAGGTCGCCAGCATCGGGTTCGGAACCCCGTTCCATCTCGGCGCTCTCGTCGCACGAGAGCGCGCCGACTGGGAGTGGGAACAGTGGGTTCCCTACGAGGGTGCAGCCCCGTCAGTGCAGGCCGTCGCACAGGACGAAGTGCCGTTCGGTATCATCGCGTCGGTCGTCCTTCGACCGCACTACCAGTCGGACACTGAGATCGACATCATCGGAACCCTCCGCTCAGATGGCGATCCGACGATGCCGGAAGTCGAGACGTGGTCCGATGCGGGACTCCCCAGCGTCGACGAAGTCTCGAACATTCTGATGAGCGTGTTCGGTCCCGAGCAGATGTCTGACGATGCGCGCAGTCGAATGGACGAAGCGCTCCAGAACATCATGGACACCGACGCAATCGAGGGTACTCGCGAAGAGACGGGGCTGCTCATCGACTCCTACGCGACGGCAGACGAACTCCAGGGGACGATCTCTAAGCTCGAAACCGAGATACCGGAGATCGTCGATCTCGACCCCTATCGGAATCAGTAAATTGATATCTCATCCGGTATAGCCTCCACTATGGTATCATTCGACACTATTTTTGAAGACCAGACATCGGGTGAGCTGGGTCTTCTGACTTTCTTTATCCTGGTGTCGCTCTACATGTTCGTCGATGCTGGGAGTTACCCGGATATCATCGGGCTCTATCCCAGAGCCCTGTCCGCTATCGTCCTCATCTGCGGTCTGTTGCTGTTCGTTCGGAATTTGCTTCCGGCCCCACTACAGAACTACGTGACAGAATCGGGCACGCCGCTGGGGTCGTCGACTGAGGTGGCCGAAGAGCTACCGTCCGGGAACAGTGAGCCCACGGACGCCTCTCAATCGCAGACAGAGGGAACGTCGAAATCACAGGTCGTACTGACGCTGCTCATCAGCGGGTATCTCCTCCTCTCGTATTTCATCGGGATGTACTTCGCGACACCGGTTTTCGTGTTCGTGTACGGGTTAACTTTTAGACTCGGCTGGAAGATGACGGTGGGGCTCACCGTGCTCGCGTCGGCCACCGCTCATATCTTCCTCGCCGTCTTCGACGCCCCGATTACCTCGGGGGTGCTGCTATGATGGCGAGTGTCGTTAGCGCACTCCCCGAAGCTCTCTCGATTGTGTTCTCCTGGCCAGCGTTCGGACTCCTGGTAGCTGGCGTTGTCTTCGGCATCACTCTCGGCGCAATCCCCGGTATCGGTTCCGTCATCGGGATGGCAGTCACGCTTCCGTTGACGCTCCCGCTCTCCGGAGCGGAAGCACTCATTTTCCTTACCGCAGTCTACAGCGGCGCGATGTACGGGTCTTCAGTGGCCGCGATTCTGATCAACGTTCCGGGGACACCGGCGTCCGCGGCGTCGATTTACGATGGGTATCCGTTGACGAAACAGGGCAAGGCAAAAGACGCGCTCGCCATCTCTGCAACGTCCTCGGCACTCGGCGGGACGACGACCATGGTAGCTTTGTTCGTCATCACACCGCTGGTCTCCTCTATCGTGTTGCTGTTCGGGACGCCACACATCTTCCTCGTGACGATACTCGGCATTATCATGATCGCGGTCATCGCGGCCCGGGGGTCGACGATCAAGGGCGTCCTGTCGGGTGCATTTGGGCTGTTGATAATGACCGTCGGCACGGCTCCGACGACACCCGTGAGTCGCTACACGTTCGACACCCCCCTCCTATTGAGCGGGCTATCGTTCGTTGCCATCCTGCTGGGCGTCTTTGCCATTGCCGAGATGATTCGCATCATCGATATCGAGGGCGGGACGGCCGCCGAGATCGCGGAACTGGGGGGCAACACCGTCCGAGGCATACAGACGGTACTTGCGAACAAGCTCCTGATGCTCAGGTCCTCGTTTCTCGGAATGGGAATCGGGAGTCTGCCGGGAGCCGGCGGCGCGGTCTCGAACTTCATCGCCTATGCCGTCGAGGTCCAGCGATCCGATGACCCGGACTCCTACGGAACGGGGAACCCTCGCGGCCTCATCGCGACGGAAAGTTCGAACAACGGAACTGTCGCTGGTTCGCTGATTCCCGTCCTCTCGTTTGGAATCCCCGGGAGTCCCTCGACGGCGATCCTGCTCGGCGCATTCCTCATCCACGGCATAGACCCCGGCCCGACCCTGTTCGAAAACTCGCTCGACCTGATTTATGCACTCATCGTCAGTCTCATCGTCTCGAACGTCCTCATAATTGTCGTTGGTTTGATGCTCATTGCGCCGTTCGGATACAAGATCTCGCTGGTCGATACCAAGTACATCGTTCCGATTATCGTCGTTCTCGCCGCACTCGGGACGATTTCCCTGCGGTCAAATCCAATCGACCTGCTCACGATACTCGTATTCGGTATCATCGGGCTACTGATGAAGCGCTACGACTACTCGATTGTGGCGCTCGTCCTCGGTGCGGTACTGGGGACACTCTCCGAACGGACACTGAACCGCTCGCTGCTTCTGTCGGACGGGTCACTCGATATTTTCGTCGGCGATCCCCTGGCGATACTCCTTGTCGGCCTTATTGTCGGCATTCTTCTGGTTCCCGTTCTCAAGGGATCGATTCGTCGGGCCCGTTCGTAATTCAGCCCAGACATCCACGAAAATCTCTTTAGTATCAATCTCAAATTAATAAGCCAAAAGTTACATTGTACGGTACGATTCGCGACGTACTGGACTATGAGTAGTTGACCGAAGAGTACGAACAAGTATAGACTTTGACCACCGAGATACGGTGACGCTGTTCATACTCCCGTCGTGTTAAGATAAGGATGAGGCGGTCGGTGTTTCGAATGATCTATGGCCGAAATCGACCGCCTCAACGGAGATAGCAACTGGATTGATTTGGATTTTGTGGAGCGCGAGCGGACACCCGAGGAGATCGTTGAAGTGGGTATTCAACTGCATCTGGCTGGCCTATCGCTTTTGAATACCAAACAGCATCTTGAGAGGTTGGGTGTCCAACGCAGTCGAACAGCTATTCACAACTGGGTACAGAAAGCCGATCTACAGCCAACGGGGACACGATCCTCGAATTACATTGCGCTCGACGAAACAGTAATTCAGTTGGGGACCGAACGCTACTGGCTGTACGCCGCCGTCGATCCCAACACCAACGAATTCCTGCACGTGAAACTCTTTCCTACCACAAATTCAGGACTCGCACAGGTATTTCTGCGTCAACTCCGCGAGAAACACGACATTGACGAAGCGACGTTTCTCAGTGACGACGCCGACCACCTCCAAGCCGCACTCTCACGACTCGGACTCCGATTTCACATCCGTCGCCACGGAAATCGGAACAGCGTTGAACGTGTTTTTCGTGAGGTAAAACGACGAACGTCTTCATTTGCAAATACGTTCAGCCACGTTGAGCCAACGACAGCAGAATTGTGGCTCGGAGCCTTCGCAGTCTGGTGGAATCGATGCCAAAGTTAACATGATGCGTGCTACAGCAGTTCGCCACCGTACAGCGAAGAGATCGTGTGACCCAAGCGACCCGAGAGAACCCGCTACAAAGCAGTAGGTAAATAAGCGTTGTAGCAGAGGATATCGACAATGGGCGAGGAGTCGGAGTCAATTAGCTACCTGTCAGCCGACGATATCCACGATATTCACGAGTTAATCGTGGAGGCAAACGCGGAGACAACCGCTGGGGTCGCCTCGCCGGGGGATATTGAATACGCCGTTGAATATATTCAGGAAGGGCAATTCGGGCAGGGCCCCGAGTCGCTCCACGAGAAGGCATTCCAGTTGCTGCGGCTCATTACGGTAAATCATCCGTTCGTCGATGGCAACAAGCGAACGGCGCTCATGTCGACCCGAATTTTCTACGCGCTGAATGGCCGCCGCTTTGACTACGATCGGGAGGTCAAAGAGATCCTGAAAGCGCTCGCGACGGAGGAGTCCAGTGTCGATGCAGAGGACGTGATCGCGTATTTGCGAGCGCACACAGAGCCGCTGGCCCGGGAGTACGAGGCGACCATCAACCTGTGGCTGGCACGGATTGGCGACACAGATCAGCCCCCGACAGACCAGGATACTGACAAGCAGGACACCCACGAACCGAACGATTATGACCACGACCCCCATAGTGAAGAGTAAGTATGGCCGCTGAAAGCGAGCAACCGGAGATTCCCGATGAGATGTCTGCCGAAGAGGCGCGTCAGTATCTCATCCGGTTTCTCGGCCGCCAAGACCTCGACGAGCACGAGGAAATCTACGACGAACTCGCCACCGAATAGGACAGTCGCCGGCGGGCTTTCGGTGATCGGTTGTTCCTCGATGTCCTCATCTAACGTTTTTCTAATAGTGATTATTGTGACTGTTTACCGGGTCGACCGCACGCAGTCATGCGGTTGATCCCGTAATGACCCACAATAATCACTATGAGGAGGTCTGCGAGTTGCAGAGGCACTTCTCGTTACGGCCTCCTCGCTTCTCAAACTCGCTCAACTAGACAGTGCCTTCCACGCTGTTCTACCGGCCGATCAACCGCCGGTAGCTGCCCGCCACACGAACCACATTCCGCGTCAAGGCGAATGCAACTCGCGTTCTCTCATCAGCAACACAGAGTCCACATCCTTTTGCAGCGAGCAACCCGAGACCAGAGCATGACAGACCTGGAGTGGGACACTCTCGCGGAACAGGTCGCGTACAGCTGTGAGGGGTTCGACATCGTCAACCAGCAGGTGCGGCTTCCGAACGGTACCGAGACGGAGTTCGACTACCTCTCGGAGACCGAGAGCGTGGTGATCCTCCCGTTCGACACCGACGGCAACGTCGTCGTCATCGAGGAGTGGCGCCAGGCCGTCAGGCGGGTGAACCGGGGGCTCCCCGCCGGCAATCTCGAATCCGGCGAGGACCCCGACCTGACGACCGTCGAGCCAGCGAACGGGTACGCTGACTCGCTGTTTCACTACTTCGTCGCGGAGGGCTGTGAACCGGCCGGCGACCAGTCGCTCGACGTCGACGAATCCATCGAGGTCGGAACCGCCGACTACGAGGACCTGCTCGCTGCCATCCGCGACGGCGAGTTCCCGGACGGCCGCTCGGCGTTGGCGATCTGTTACTTCGAACTGTTCGCTGAGTAGAAACGGAGTGGAAAGGGCGGGTGGCAAGGAACACGGTTAACCCCCCGGCCCCGAACAGGTGGGGTATGGACACACGACAGGTACTGCTCGCGGACGCGTTCGCGGACGAACCGCTGGGTGGCCACCCTGTGGCAGTGATGCCCGATGGCGAAGGGCTCTCCGGAACGCTCCTGCGCCGAATAGCCAGCGAGTTCGGCGCCGCCGGGGTTGTGACGCAGCAGGACGATCGGCTCTCGTATTTCGCAGGCGCTGGAATCGGCGATATGGTCGCTGGGGCGGTCGCGGGCGGCGCTGCGCTGGTCGAGCGCGGCCGCGTGGATCCGGGCACGCATACGATAGGAATCGAGAGAGTAGATACTGCCGACACTGGTAGCGACCCGGACGGCGACGGCGACGCGGCGGCAGTGACAGAGCAGGAGATCGAAGTCGACGCCGATCGAACGGTTCGGGTCACGCTTTCGGGCCTCGACTGTAGGTCGACGTCGGCGACGAACGCCGACCTCGCGGACGCGCTGGGGATCGACGTCGCAGCCATCGACGACGTAAGCGCGGACCTCCCTGCGGGGCAGATCGACGGATACGGTGGGACGCTGGTGACGCCGGTGAACTTCCTCGAACACCTCAGCCGCGCCGATCCGGGTGTTGAGGACCTGACTGCACTGCTCGCTGACGACGGCGCCGACCGTCTCTGTGCGTTCACGTTCGACACGCTCAGGAACGACACCGATCTGCATGCGCGCGTTTTCGATCCGCGGGCTGACGCCTGCGAGGTGCCCGCCAGCGGCGTCGCAGTCGGTGCTTGCGGTGCTCACCTCTCGCAAAATCCCGTGTTCGACGGCGAGCGATCCGCAGTCCGCGCCGAGTGTGGTCGCTTTCTCGACCGGCCGGCGACGATCGGGACGACGCTGGCCGCCGCGCCGGAGCTCAGCGGGAAGGCCCTGACGGTACTCGACGGGACGCTCACGCTCCCACCCGAAGACGACGACGAGATTATCGAAGTTTGATACTGATACTGATACTGCCGGACGTGATTCTGTTACCACCCGGATAGCGCTCAGCATCTGAGACAACCGAAAACCCCCAGTCTGAGCATCACTCGGAGTAACAGAGTCACGTCCGACAGTATGAGGAGTAGAGCAGTCGATCCAGTTATTGATAAAGGTACAGTATAAATGTATAGGTATTCGAGGAGCAGTGCGGTTGCCACACGTGGTCATTTCTATCCAGATTAGCCGTAGTTGATTTCCCGTTACCCCCGGTCAACGGCGACTTTGATACCGGTTGTTCCTCCATCGGCGGAGGTTTAAAATAGCTGACCTGGGATAGGAAGCGTAATGACATCTCCACCGTTGACGCATGTGCTCCAGGAGACGCTTTCGGTGTTCGACTGCGGGGGGGATCCCCTGACGACGACCGAGGTGGCGGAAGAACTCGGCCTCGGCCGCCGGAGTACCTACGAACGCCTGGAGCGTCTCGCCGACGAGGACCACATCGAGACGAAGAAGGCGGGGGCGAACGCGCGGGTCTGGTGGCAGCCCCGCGTCGAGGACCGCGAGTCGACGACCGGGGTCGGGAAGGGGAGTGACGGATCGCCGATCAAGGACGAGCGAGAACTGCTGTACCGAACGACCCGCGAGATAGCCGAGGCGGACACGTTCCGCGAAGGGTTGCGCGGCGCAATCCGGGACGTCTGTCAAAAGACCGAATGGGAGTACGGGGAAGTGTGGTTACCGGTGGAAGACTCCGGAATCCGCCGGATCGACGTCGACTACTACGAGGAAGAGTTTGCGGAGTTTGCGGCGCTATCAGAGGGGTACACGTTCGATAAAGGCGAGGGGCTTCCGGGACGCGTCTGGGCGACCGGCGAATTCGAGTGGGCCTACGACGTCGAGGAGGGAACCACCGAGGAGTACCCTCGCCGGAACGCGGCGCTCGCGACCGGCCTGGAGTCGGCGCTGGGCGTTCCGATCGTCGCCGACGACGAGACGGTCGCCGTCCTTATGTTCGGGATGAGCGAGACCAGGGAGGTCGACGAGCAACTGGTGGACGTCGTTTCCTCGGTCGCCGCCGATCTGGGCCACCTCGTCCTCAGGCGACGGGCCGAGCAGACGATGGAGCGCGAGCGCGACCTGATCGAGCGCATCCTGGAGGCCAGTCCGGTCGGGATCCAGGTCCTCGACGACGAGGGAGAGATCACGCGCATGAACGAGCGTGTACGCGAGATCCTGGAAATCCCGGCTGATCGCGCCGACCAGTACACCCCCGATGACCGGGCTGTCTACGACGGGGACGGCAATCCCGTGGATCTCGAAGAGCACCCGTTCGCCCGGGCTCTGGAGACGGGCGAACCAGTGTTCGACTGGGAGGCGGTCGTCGAGCTTCCGGAGGCGGGCCAGCGCTGGCTCTCGGTCAACGCGGCACCGGTGCTGGACGACGACGGGAACGTCGAACGGGTCGTCACGACCGGGGAGGACATCACCCATCACAAGCGACAGACAAAGCGCCTGCAGCGCCAGCGCGACGACGTGGAGAGCGAACTCGACGAGATGTTCACGCGGGTCGACGACGCCTTCTTCGCCGTCGACGAACAGTTCCGGTTCACGTACGTCAACGAGCGCGCCGAGGAACTGCTCCAGCGCCCAGAGACAGAACTGCTGGGGCGCTCGGTCTGGGAGGTGTTCCCCGAGGCCACCGAGACCCCTGCGTACGAGGCGTTCCACACCGCCCTGGAGGAACAACGGCAGACGGAGTACGAGGTGTTTTACGAACCGCTGGATTTCTGGGTCGAGGCCAGGGTGTACCCGTCCGAATCCGGAGTGTCGGTGTACTTCCGGGACATCACTGAGCGAAAAGAGCGCGAGCAGGAACTCAAGCGCTACGAGACGATTGTCGAAACGGTGGAGGACGCGATCTACGTCGTCGACGAGGACGGCTACTACACGTTCGTCAACGAGGAACTGGCGTCGTTTTTCGACTGTGCGTCGGCGGATGTCGTCGGCTCGCACACCTCCGAGTACATCGACGAGGAGACAGTCTCAATCGGGCAGCGGGCAGGTCAGCGGCTCCGTGAGAGCGACAGGGATTCGGTGACTATCGAAGTCGAACTCACCGAGGGATTCGAGGAACCGAGGATCTTCGAGACGACGTTTACGCTGCTCCCCGAGAGCGATCCAGGGGAACGAGTGGGCGTCGCCCGTAACGTCACCCACCGCAAGCGTCGTGAACGTGCGCTCCGCGACCGGGTGCGCCAGCAGGAGGCCGTGACCGAGCTCGGCAAGCGCGCACTCAAGGACCTCGACCTGGACGGACTTATGTCGGAGACAGTGGACCTCGTCGCCGACACGCTCGACACCGACTACTGCAAGATCTTAGATCTCGACGCTGAGGCCGGTGAACTGCTACTTCGCCAGGGCGTCGGTTGGGACGATGGCATCGTCGGTTCGGCCACAGTGTCGGCCGTCGCCGAGGACTCGCAGGCCGCGTTCACGCTGGATGCGGGCCAGCCAGTCGTCGTCGAGGACCTCTCAACTGAGGCGCGGTTTTCCGGTCCCGACCTCCTGACCGAGCACGATGTCCGGAGCGGGATCAGCGTGATTATCGGTCCGACCGACGACCCCTGGGGAATTCTCGGAACGTATGACAGGGAACAGCGGGAGTTCACCGAGCACGACGCCAACTTCGTCCAGTCGGTCGCGAACATCCTCTCGACGGCGATCAACCGGCACAGACACGAACAGGAGCTGATCAGGCGTCGCCAGCAGCTGTCCGCACTCAACGACCTCAACGACGTCGTCCGGAAGATTACCGACGCAGTCATCGATCGGTCATCGCGCGAGGAGATCGAATCGATCGTCTGTGACCACCTGACAGACGTTGGCGGGTACGAACTCGCCTGGGTCGGTGCCGGGGACGCGATGTCCGACAGGATCAACATCAAATCGTCCGCCGGCAGGTCCGGGTACCTCGACGACCTGGAAATCGTCGACGACCCGGACGACGACAGGGGTGAAGGGCCGACCGGGAGAGCACTCAGAACGGGCGAGATGCAGACGACCCCCGACGTCCGGGAAGATCCGCAGTACGAGCCCTGGCGGGACCTCGCAGTGAAGTACGGCTTCCACTCGAATGCTGCGATCCCGATCGTCCACGGGGAGACGGCCTACGGTGTGTTGAACGTGTACGCGGATCGACCTGGGGCGTTCGAAGGCCGGGAGGGCAACGTGATCGCACAGCTCGGCGAGGTCGTCGGCCACGCCATCGCGGCGACCCAGCGCAAACGCGCGCTCGAGAGCGACGAGATGGCCGAAGTCGAGTTCCACGTGCCGAACGTGTTCAGCACGTTCGGTGCCTCCGGCACGCTCGAGGGCCGTGTCGTGTTCGAGACCGCAGTGCCGCTGGACGACGACGCCTACCTGGGCTTCGGGACCGCGACGGACCCGGCGATCGAGGGGCTGCGGGACTACTGCGACGCGATACCGCACTGGGAGAGTTTCACGATCCGTGACGGCGACAGCGCCGAGGAATCACGCTTCGAACTCCGTACTTCGGTTGCCCCCCTCATCAAGGCCGTCGCATCGATCGGCGGGAGGATGGAGCGGGCGGTCGTGGAGGACGGTGACTGCACGATCACCATCCACCTCTCGCCGACTGCGGACGTCAGACAGCTCACGGAGGCCGTCCAGGACGTGTTCCCCGACGCCAGAATGGTCACCCGCCGTCAGGTCGTCCACCCCGCCGACACGCCCGAACGCGTCTCCCAGGAAATCGAGGAGGAGCTCACGGACCGCCAGCAATCGGCGTTGAAGGCGGCCTACCACGCGGGCTTTTTCGAGTGGCCCAGGGAGGCCACCGGCGAGGAGATCGCCGAGTCGCTGGGCATCGCGCCGCCGACACTCTCTCAGCACCTCCGGAAAGCCGAAAAGAAAGTGTTCAGTTCGATCCTGTCGAACGGGGGCGGAGCCGAGAGGAACGGTCGGTCGGCCAGATCATCCTGACACGTCCCCGCCGCGCCCGGCCCCGGACGGTGCGCGCGGGATACGCTCCGTCCTCTCGGGATCGATCACTGCTGGTATTCGACGAACTGGACGCGGACGCGGATATCCTGGCCACCCGCCGCCCCGAGGCGCTCGTCGAGTTGATCACCGACCTGTGGCGGCGATCCGTCCCCGGTGTAACTGAGCGTCACCGTAACGGCCTGTGGCTCCTGGAACGGGCTGATACCCCCGTACCGAACACGTGTCGTGACGATTTCGACCGACTCGTATTCGTCTCCGGCGAACACATCTTCGACCTCCTGATTGACCTGCTGTTCGTAGGCAATCTGCTGGACGGACGCTCCGACGACAACCCCGCCGATCGCGAGCAACGCGACGGCCGTGAGAAGCAGGATCGACTGTCTCGGCTGGGGGGCGGCAGCGGTGAGCCATCCCGACTGCTCCGGGCGATACCGGAGCGCGACGAGCACCGTGAGTGCGGCGACGTTGATCAAGATTAGCGTCACGACCAGCAGCAGGAGCGACCCCAGCGCGATCCGGGGGTACCCCCAGGCAGCCGCGATGCCGACCGTCGCAGCCGCAGGGATCAGCGCCGCAGCGATCATGACCCCGATCAGCGAGGTGGGGCCCTTGGTTGCGAGGCCGAACGCCGCTGCTGCACCTGCAGCGAGTCCCACTGTGATACTGAGTATGCCTGGTGCGAACCGGACGGTGATGAGATCTAGCGACGAAATGTCGAGCGCGTCCGGCACGAACCCGCCGTACTGGAGCAGGAGGCTGACGGCGAGTGACCCTCCCAGCGCCACCACCAGGCCGGTGGCCTGCAGGAAGATACTGTTGACCAGCATCGGCCGGTCGCCCGTCGTGGCACCGACTGAAGCCGTCAACACCGGGCCGACGATCGGCGCGATCACCATCGATCCGACGACGACTGCGGGCGAGTTCGCGAGCAGTCCTGCCGTGGCGATGATCGCGCTCAGGAAGATCATCGCGACGAACGACCGGAAGTCCCGGCTCATGTCGCCGGCCTTCGAGCGGAGTTCGGGCTTGGTGAGCGGATCGAAGTCGCTCGCAAACCGCTCCTTGAGCTGTTCGGTGTGTGGTGTCATCGCCGCCTCGACGCTCCCGATCACCGTGTACTGCTCCTCCCGGACGCCCAACTCGTCCAGCAGGTCGAGCACGTAGCCCACGGCGTCCGTCGGGACCGGGATCTCCAGGAGCCACTCCTGATCGCCGTTACGCCAGGCTCGCTGCCGGACGTAGTCGAACCCCTCCTCCTGCAGTGCATCGGTGACTGTCTGGCGCTGCTCGTCGGAGACGAGAACCTGGATCTGGCGCACATCCCGTGTACGGCAACCGCCCGAAACAGTGTTCTGGTTGTCAGGTACTGCTTACCGAACGGGAGGCCCTCACAGGCCGTTGCCCCTCGCTGGTAGCCGCTGCTTGTCGTCGCCTGTCTCGACGACGTGGTGGTCGTGCGCGGCGCTCGTGGGGGCGCCACTGCCCCGAAGCTTTGGGGAATTGTGCCCGACGTCGGTCCGATCTGTGTCGAACTTGGGTCCGAATTCGAAAATGACTCCTGTCTCTCCCCCGGGGATGGGAAGCCAGCCAGCGACGGAACTGTGACCGTTCTTCAGCCGCCAGAATTACCACTACCCCCACATATTTACAGTGATTTCCCCTGGAATGCAGTGTGACACAGCTTACCAAGAGCGATCGACGAAAACTCGAGGCAGCGTTCGACCGCCAGCTCGATGTCGGATTGCATCACGGTGCCCAACTGGCCGTGTACGTCGATGGAGAGCTCGCGGTGGATTTCGCAGGTGGAACGACCGGTCCGGACGGCGGCGAGACCACGTCGGACACGCGACATCTCATTTTCTCGTGTACGAAACCGTACGCGGGCGTGGGACTCCACCAGCTCATCGAGGACGGGAAGGCCGATCTCGACGATCCGGTGGTGGACCATTGGCCGGCGTTCGCCGATACCGGCACGCAGAAAGCAACGATCACGATCCGGCAGGTACTCAGCCACACTGCCGGCATCCCCTACGGGGAGTTCGACGACGCAGCCGACCAGTGGGGTGACTGGGACGCGGTCATCGAGGCGATGGAGGAGATCGACCCCGTGTTCGAGCCCGGCGAGCAGCCGGCCTATCACACGTTCAACTACGGCTGGGTCGTCGGCGAACTCATCCGTCGCATCAGCGGACAGCCCGTCGACGAGTACGTCGACGAGCACGTGTTCGATCCGCTGGACATGGAGCAGTCAGCGATCGGGTTGGCCCACGACGAGGAGGACGACGTGGCGACGCTGTCGGGGTTCGAGATGTTCGACCGGTGCCGCGACGCCGGCGAGGGACTCGGGATTCCCGCGTCCGAATCGGCCGCGGCGTTCAACGAGGAGTCCGTCCGTCGGGCGGTCATCCCGGCTGCAAACGGCATCGGGACTGCACGGGAGATGGCCCGGTTCTACGCCTGTATCGCCAACGGGGGCGAACTCGGGGGGACGCGCCTCCTCGAGGAGGACACAGTCGCCGAAGCGACCCGGACCCACGCCGAGACGGACTCGGACGGCACGCTCTCGCGCCCGGCGCGATACGCACTCGGGTTCTGGACTGGCGGGCTTGCCAACGACATGTTCGGCTCGTTCAGCCGGGAGCGGATGTTCGGCCACGCTGGCCTGGGAAGCATCTTCGGCTGGGGCGACCCGGAACTGAATGTCGGGTTCGCCTACGTCACGAACGGCATCCGCGAGGAGTCGTGGGAACACGCAGCCCGGGTCGGCGAGATCTCCGATGCCGTCCGGTTGGCCCTCCTGGACTACTGACCGGTGAGGTTCAGTCGTCTCGCGTCGGCAGTTCGCCCGGCGGAATGATCTCGCATTCGGGCAGGTCGGCGAACTGCTGTTCGGGACCGGGCGGCGCGTAGACAGCCAGCAGTTTCAGCGGCTCCCAGTTCGTGTTCACGGTGCCGTGCTCGACCCCCTCGGGGATGAATATCATCTCGCCGGCCGACACCTCGCGCGTCTCGCCGGCGACCGTCTGTTCGCCCGTGCCGTCCACGACGTAGAGGATCTCGTCGCTCTCGGGATGCGTGTGGAGTTCGTGGCCTTTCCCGGGTTCGAGCTGGACGACGCCGGCGCTGAACCGCCCGGAGTCGTTGTGGTCGGGCGTCGCCATCCACTTCAGCGTCCCCCAGTCGAACTGCTGTGTCGAGACGTCCGTGCTATCGACGAAGTGCTCGTCCGGCATAAGCGGGCCGTTCACACCGCCCATGCATAAGCGCTGGGGAGTTGTGGCGAATCTTGATTAGGGGGTCGCCCATGTATCGACACGGAACATGAAATTCAGCCGATCGGAGACACTCGACAGGCTCGAATCAGTGGTCGCGAGCGGCAACCCGGTGATCGGCGCTGGGGCGGGAACGGGTATCTCGGCGAAGTTCGCCGAGCGCGGCGGCGTCGACCTGCTCATCATCTACAACTCCGGGCGTTACCGAATGAACGGCCGCGGGTCGCTCGCTGGCCTGCTCCCCTACGGCGACGCCAACGAGATCGTCGTCGAGATGGGCCACGAGGTCATCCCCGTCGTCGAGGACACGCCCGTCCTCGCGGGCGTCAACGGGACCGACCCGTTTCGCGAGATGGACGTGTTCATCGAGGACCTCAAACGGCGAGGCTTCTCGGGCGTCCAGAACTTTCCCACTGTGGGTCTCATCGACGAGGACAGCGGGTTCCGGCAGAACCTCGAGGAGACGGGGATGGGCTACGACGAGGAGGTCGAGATGATACGGGAGGCCAGCGAGCAGGGGATGCTGACCTGCCCGTACGTGTTCAGCGAGGAGCAGGCCCGCGCGATGACCGCGGCCGGCGCGGACGTCGTCGTCTCGCACATGGGCCTGACCACGTCGGGCGACATCGGCGCCGAGACGGCGCTGGACCTCGAAACCGCGGCCGAGCGCGTCCAGGCTCACTGCGACGCCGCGAAGAGCGTGAACGAGGACGTCATGGTCATCTGTCACGGCGGCCCGATCGCCTGGCCCGAGGACGCCAGGCACGTTCTCGACAACACCGAGGACGTCGTCGGCTTCTTCGGCGCCTCCAGCATCGAGCGCCTGCCCACCGAGGAGGCTATCGAGAACCAGGCCCGCGAGTTCAAGGGGATCGATCTCTGACATGGCGGTCGTTGTCGTCGGCACGCTCGACACGAAGGGCGAGGAGGTCGGCTTCGCCCGGGACGTTCTCGAAGCCCAGGGCGTCGACGTCCACGTCGTCGACGTCGGCGTCATGGGCGACCCCGAGTTCGAACCGGACACGACCGCGAGCGAGGTCGCCGAGGCCGCCGGGACGACCCTCGACGCCTTGCGGGAGGCAGGCGACCGCGGCGAGGCCATCGAAGCGATGGGCGAGGGCGCCAGCGCGGTCACGACCCGCCGCCACGACGAGGGTCGACTCGACGGGGTCCTCGGGCTGGGCGGGTCGGGCAACACCTCCATCGCGACCGCCGCGATGCGGGCCCTGCCCGTGGGCGTCCCGAAGGTGATGGTCTCGACGATGGCTTCGGGCGACACGGAACCGTACGTCGGTGCCCGCGACGTCATGATGCTGTACTCCGTCGCGGACATCGAGGGGCTGAACCGGCTCTCCCGGCAGGTCATCGCCAACGCGGCGCTCGCGATGGTCGGGATGGTCACGAACGACCCCGACGTCGAAGTCGAGGACAAACCCACCGTCGGCATTACGATGTTCGGCGTCACGACCCCCTGCGTCCAGGCCGCCCGCGAGTACCTCGAAAAGCGGGGCTACGAAACCATCGTCTTCCACGCGACCGGCACCGGC
>PXRK01000050.1 GCA_003021015.1 Halobacteriales archaeon QS_4_66_20
GGAACGGGTCTGTCTCCGCAGATAGACAGCCAGACGTGATTCAGGTACGCCATGCCGTCCCAACTCCCGTTGGTCGGGCCACGACACAGCCGATGGACTGTCCTGGCACTGGACGGGGTCACGTCTGGCTGTCTAGCAGAGACTGGTGAGGAAACGAATTACAGCCACCAGTATCAGGAGAGCAGCTCCGGCAGGTCGTTGACGGAGTCGAGGACTGCGGTTGCGCCGGCCTCGTCGTAGAGGTCGCGGCCCCGGTCACCGGAGAGCCCGCCGGTGAGCACGCCGATCCCGTAGTAGGTCCGGGCGTCGGCGTTGGCCGCGTTGACCGCCGTCTGGATGTCGTCGAGCATGTCACCGACGAACGCGACAGCGTCGGCGTCGAACCGCTCGGCGAGCGTACACAGCGCGTCCGGGTCGGGCTTGCCGCCCGCCCAGTCGTCCATCGTGAAGCGGTGGTCGTCGGGCGCGTCGAGGCCGGCACGGTCGAGCGCGATTTCGGCCTCGGCTGCGGGCCGGCCAGTCAGAACGCCGACCGGGAACCGGTCGGTCAGCGCCTCGATCGTCTCCTCCTCGATCAGTATTGGCTCGTCGTGGATGTACCCCGGGGCGTCGATGTCGGGCTCGGCGTCCTCGATCTCGCGGTAGCGGTCGCTGCCGAGGTACAGCTGCTGGAACACCGCCCGGATGCGGTCGGCGTCCCAGGTTGCGAGCACGCGCTCGCGGTCGGCCGGCGTCAGCTCCTCGCCCAGCACCGTCCGCGCGGCGGCCAGCCCCCCGCCGGTCGCGGCGATCGCGTCCGTGAACTGGGCGAGCGAGAGTTCGAGCCCCTCGCGGCGGCCGAGTACGTACAGCGCCGCCGCGTCGGTCAGCTCCCAGTCGTTGTTGAACCCGCCGGCGTTCTTGAACTGCTGGATCCCGTCCCTGTGGATCGTGTCGCCGTACACGTGGTCGAGCGTCTCGATGATCGCGCGCCTGTAGGAGTTCTCGACGTCCACGAGGACGCCGTCGACGTCAAGCACGATTGCATCGACGTTCATTAGCGGCCAGCATGTACTCGACCCTCAAGCACGTTGCGGATCGGCGACGTACAGCGTCCCCCCAGGGATCGCCTCGCGGGAGACGGGGACGACGGCCGGATCGGCCCCGAGCGTGGTGAACAAAAACGACGCGTCGACCTCGCGAGCGATCGAGAGCGCGGGCCGCTGGAGTTCTGGAGGAAGGTTGCACGCGTACAGCGCGTCCGCACCTGTGTAGACTGCGCGGTCGGGGTCGGTGACGTCGTCGTGGACGAACGTCACGCCATCGGGAACCGCGCGCTCGTGGATGTCCGTCGCAGTGACGTCGAGGCCGGCCGCCGCCAGGCCGCGCGCAACGGCAGGCTGGTGGCCGATCCCGATCTCGACGACGCGCTCGCGGTCCGACAGGCGGCTGACGATCGCGTCACGTGTGGCGTCGCGCACGCAGGTTTTTATGCCATGGATCGTATATAGGTCTGTATGCACGTCGACATCGTGCCAGTCGGCGACGTCGACCCGGTCGTCAAGCGAGAGGCTTCTTCCGGTCTGCGTTCGGTGTACGACTGCGACGTCACCGTCCACGACGCCGAACCCGTCCCCGCCGACTCCTACGACACCTCCAGGGAGCAGTACCGGGCCGAGGAGTTCATCGACCTGGCCAAGCGCGTCGGCACTGGCAAAAAGAACATCGCGATCACGCCGAAGGACCTGTTTTACCACCGTCGCAACTACGTGTTCGGCCTCGCTTACCTGGGCGGCAGCGGCAGCGTCATCTCGACGTACCGGCTCCGAACCTCCTCCGACGGAGGCTTCTCGAACCGCTCGGCGGACGCAATCTTCTCCGACCGCGTGCGAAAAGAGGTCGTCCACGAGATCGGACACACGCTCGGTCTCGAACACTGCGAGAACAAACGCTGCGTCATGAACTTCTCGCCGACCGTCCGCGAGGTCGACGTCAAAGAAGAGGCGCTCTGTGGCACCTGCCAGCGCGACGTCCTGTGACGGATTACCCCGACGCCTTCCTTCGGTTTTCGACCGCCTAACCAGTTTGGCACACCACCTATACCAGTGGCTGTGCAATGTTGACATGCGTATGAGCCAAACTCAATCACAGGATCATGTCGAGGAGTTAGGTGATATCTTCGTCTCCGTCACCGGCGACGAGGAAGTCACCGAGGAGCAAGAGCGCGACACCAACAACCGCGAAGTCCCCGGCGAGAGCCGCATCGACGAAGCCGTCGCTGACGGCCTGGACGACGCCATCGACGGCGCTGAGCCTGACTCCGGCGATCCGGGCGGCTAGCGGGTCCTCGCCGTCGATCTGGCATGCTTTCACCCGCTAGTCATCGACGGAGGCCCTTTCGGGCTGTCCCGATCCGCCTCCGGGAACGTACTTCGCCTCGAGGACCAACAGCGCGATGGTAGTGAGGACTGCGGCAATCTGGACGACAGAGGTCATTGGCGCGAGAGGTGCAAACACCGCGGCCGTAGCGGCGAACAGCAGGCCGACTCGGCTGGGGATACGCAGCGGTCCGGAGAGGTAGTTGACCAGCGCCGTCGCGAGGCCGACCATGCCGGTCGCGACGACGACGAACGCGATCGGCGTGGTCGGGAACGACCAGAACAGCAGACTGTCGTTGACGACGAAGATGTACGGCAGGACGAACAACGGCGCGGCGAGGACCAGTGACTTCTTTGCAGTCCGCCAGAAGTTCCCGTTTGCCACCCTTGCGGCGACGAGACAGGCGATTGCGACCGGGGGCGTCAGTGCTGAGAGGATTGCGAAGTAGAACACGAAGAAGTGTGCGGCGAGCAACTCGATGCCGGCCTCGGTCAGCGCCGGCGCGATCAGCAACACTGCCGTGATGTAGGCCGCGACGGTCGGCATCCCCAACCCGAACAGGAGAGCGGCGATCATCGCAAACACAAGCAACAGCGCCAACACGCCACCGGAGAGATCAACGAGGCTTGAGGCGAACACCTGCGTGAACCCGGTGAGGTTCAGCACGCCCACAAAGATGTTCATCACGCCGAGTGACACCGCGATTGGGGCGGCGTTCTCCAGCCCCCGGCCAAGGCCGTCGAGCGTGTCGACGAGGAAGTCGTAGACGCCGTAACCCTCCCGGAAGGCGATACCCTGGACGAACGCCGCCGGAAACACCGACATGATGGAGAGAAAGCCAGCATAGAGCGGGTCGTACAGGAGCACGACCAGCGTATACAGGAGGACTGCAAGGGGAACCCACAGTGCGAGCCCTTCGACGACGAGGTTGCGCACCGAAATCTGCCCGAAGGAGACCGCCGAGGTCGTCCGACCGAAGATCGAATGAACTGCTTCGGTCCGTTCCTGTTCGACCGTGTCGACGTCCTCCAAGTCCTCCTCATCAACCTTGCTGGTAAGCCCCTCTCTGATGGTCGTCAGGTGGACACCCACCGCTACTGACCCGTAGAACAGCATCGCGGGCAGGAACCCGACAACGATGATCCTCAGGTAGCTCGTCCCGGTAATCTCGGCCATGATGAACGCCGCGGCACCCATGATGGGCGGCATGATCTGTCCGCCGCTGGAGGCGACCGATTCGAAGGACGCGGCGGTGTCGCTGTCGAGGCCGTGGCGTTTGAGCAGCGGGATCGTGAAGGCGCCGGTCGTGGCGGCGTTGGCGGCCGCGCTCCCGTTGACCGACCCCATCCCCATGCTCGCGACGGTGGTCATCTGGGCCAGCCCCGACCGAACCCGTCGGCCGATCAGTGTCCCGACTTGGACGAAGTACTCCAAGGCGCCGTAGGCCTCCAGCAGTCCGGCGAGGATCATGAAAATGATGATGAACGTCCCCGAAACCTCGACGATGACGCCGAAGACGCCGCTGCCGAACTCGACGGTCAGTCCCTGGACGAGCCGTTCGGCCGTGACGCCGTTGTGGTTGAGGATGCCCGGGAAGTACGGCCCGTACAGCGCGTACACGAGACCGACGACCCCGACCAGAGAGAGCATCGGGCCGTAGACCCGTCGGCAGACGTCGAGTAACAGTAGGATGATCAACAGCCCCATGAAGAGGTCCAGGTCCGTGTAGATGCCGAGTTGTTCGTAAACGACGCGTTCGAAGGCGGTAAAGAGGTAGACGGCGACAACCGCCGACAGCGCACCCTCGAACAGCGTGGCGTAGTTGCCCAGACGCTCGCGCCTGGTTTCGGGTTCGGGTTCGTAGGCCAAGACCGCCGCACCGACGAGCATGAGCCCCAGGTGCGCAATCTTGTGCTGGTCCTGCTCGAATGGGAACTGCTGGGTGAACCAGAGATGGTAGGCCGTCGAGACGACGCCCAGCAGTATCAGGAATCCGTACTTGAGTGAGCGTATCCGATCTGGGTCGACCCATCGACTGTCCGACTCGACCTGGTCCACCTCCGCCACGCTCTGCCCGGAATCTCCACTCACCACCGCCGATTGGTTGACGGAGTCGTGTGTGTCCGTCTTCCGGCCGGAACCGTCTTCGTCGGTCGAATCCTCGGTGGTCATCGGTCAGCGTTTAATCCTCGGTGGTCATCGGTCAGCGTTTAATCCTCGGTCAGCGTTTCGTGGTGTTCGTGTAAAATACGAGGGGTCAGCTCACCGTTCTGATTTTCAGTAGTATTCAATCGCATTCGACCACAACGGGTAGCACGTGGTGAGAACGTGCGTTTTGAGACGACATCTGGCTGGCTGCACAG
>PXRK01000051.1:0-28780 GCA_003021015.1 Halobacteriales archaeon QS_4_66_20
TCACGCCGCTCACTGTGAAGCGTGATGGGAGTCAGACGGGTGGACTGTCCAGAAATCATGGTAGTAACACGGCTGTGCAGCCAGCCAAACGGAGTATCACAACACACGCTCTCACTGCGTGTTACACAGTGTGGTCATATACTCCCGAATACTACTGAAAATCAGAACGGTTACTCCTTCCAGCGTTCCGGTACCTGGATCGTGTACTTCCCGTCCTCCTGGAGCGCGATGATGTACTCCTCGCGGTCGTAGAGGCTCATCAGGTTGAGTTCGTACTGGCCGGGTTCGAGGACGCGGATGGATTCGAACTGCTCGTTGAGTTCCTCCCGCAGCTCCGAGAGGTCGGGCCGGTCCTGCCGTTCGGCGGCCGCTTTCTCGTCAACTGAGGAGGGATCGGGAGTCGTCGAGTCAGTCGACCCGGCGGTGCTCCCAGGAGTCGACTGGCGCGACTGCGACGCGGTCGTCGACGACCGCGACGCCGCCGGCAGATCGTCCGGCGAGACGACTTCGCTGCGCGCGCTCGCCTGCGCCTCGTTCTCGCGCTCGGCGATCCGCGCAGCGGGTGAGTCCGCCGTCGCGGAGTCGGCCGCCGAGGACTCGAGCGGCTCGGCCGCGTCGGCGTCCGCCGGCTCCGGCGGCGTCGAATCGCCGCCGACGAGATCCCGGACCGCCGTCGCCGCGTTGCCGACCGTTCGCGCGACAGTGCTGTCGACAGCCGGTTCCGGCGGCTCCGGCGGTTCCGGGGGGTCCGGCGGCTCCTCGCTGCCCGCCGGATCGTCAACGCCGTCAGGGTGGAACTGGAACTTGTTGCCGCCACAGTCCGGACAGCCCGAGAGCATCTCCTTGGAGCCGTCGTCGAACCTGCGGCCACAGTCCGTACACTGGTGGGGCATCCTTACTTGCGGGAGACGAGCGTCTGGATGAGCGTTTCGTCCTTGTGCAAGGTCTCGATCTGGTTGGCCGGACCGATGACCGTCAGCTTCTTCGTCGACTCCTTGCCCATCAGCCGATCAAGGAAACTCGCCTCCGCGGTCTCGGAGCGCGGATAGCTCTCGATTTCGATCCCGTCGAACTCGTCGGGGCTGATCTCGGTCATCGTCACCTCGATGAGCTTCGACTCCTCGTCGGGCGAGAGCCCCTCCTCGAGGATGACGATGTTCCCGTCGCGAACACCGTCCAGGATCATCCGGATCTTCTCCATGCTCGCCATGCCGTCCATCCGCTCACCGCTGATGAGGTCGATCTGGACGCCGTCCGGTTGTTTCATTTCCGCCATCGTATCACCCGAAGTACTCCGCGATCTTGTCGTACACTTCGTCCATGTTGTCTCCTTCCAGCGCCGACAGCGGGATCGTCTCGTGTTGCGGGAACGCGTTCTTGATCCGCTGGACGCTCGCTTCCTCGAGGTCGATCTTGTTCGCGAGGATCAACACCGGCAGGTCCTGACTCTCGATGATGCCGATCAGCATCGTGTTGACCTGCGTGAACGGATCCTCCGCCGCGTCGAGAACGTAGACGACGCCGTCGACGTCCTCACGGAGCCAGTGCATGGCCTCGGCGACCCCCTCGGTTGCCTCACGCGACCGACGCACGGCGTCGTCTTTCTCCATGTCGTGTTCCAGGAACTCCGTGTAATCGACCTTCGTCGTCACGCCGGGCGTGTCGACGATGTCGATCCTGACGCTCTTGCCGTCCCGTTCGATCTCGACGTTCTCCTTGCGGCGTGCACGTCGCGTCTCGTGGGGCACGTGACTTTCCGGCCCGACTGCGTCGCCGTGTTCGGTCCAGTCCCTTGCGATCCGGTTCGCGAGCGTCGTGTTGTGAACGACGAGCCCATCCGCCGTCGCGAACGTGTGGTGCTCCGGCACCGTGAGGTCGTAAATGTACCCCTCGTGATCGACCGGCTCGGTCTCGACGACCGTGTCCCACGTGACGTCACCAGTCGCGACGTTGTGGACCAACTCAACCGCCTCGTGCCCGGGGAGATCCTCGGCCATCGATTCGAGGCGGTCGATCGTGATGCTGTTGCGTCGGCACATTCGTGCGACGTGTTTGTTCTCACCGTAGAACGCCGCCTGGGTCATCCCGAGGTCGTCGCGAGCGTCTTCGAGCACCTCCATCAGCGGAAGCGTGTGGACGTTGGCCTTCGAGTCGATCTCACAGAGGTCCTCAAGCCGACTCGCCTTCGCGGGGTCGTCGAAGCCTACGTGGCGGCGGAACTGCCGGTGTTGTCCGCTCCGGCCGATCTCCAGTTCGTAGTATGTTTCCCCGGCACGGGTCCGGTCGCGGATCTTGCCGACGATCCCGAACCGGAGCAACAGCGTGCCGACGCCGACGACGAGGTCGCGACTCGCGCTGGAGAAACGCACGTAACGTCCGCGGTCGTCATCAGGCGGCGAAACGCTCCCCTCGCAGTCAAACAGCGCGCGGAGGAACGCGACAACACTCGCGTCATCGGCAGTGAGGATCGACTGTGGGACGCGCTTCCCGTGTGATCCCGCCGGATAGCAGTCGAACTGCTTGAGATACTCGGTCAATGATCGGGAGTTGACCCGAACGACTGGCGTCTTCCCGTCGTAGTCGTAGGTCGTCGTCGCCAGGCCGAACCGTTCGACGCCTGCTCGGAACTCCTCCCGAAGCTGTTCGCGCTCGTTCGCGAACGCGATGAACCCGTCCTCGTGCTGGGCTTCCGCGATCGTCAGTGCAAGAAACCGGGACAAGTCCGGATCAAGCGTCCGGGTCTGGACCGATTTCGGACGGTGATACGTCGCATCGTAGGTCACCGTTCCTCCGTCGCTGACGAGGTCGGGCGAGAGCTCCGACGACCAGGCTCCGTCCGCCGGAGTGTACGACGAGAGCAGCGCGACGCGAGTTCCCTCCTCGAGGTCGTCCGCACGGACGGTCCCGACACCGTTCGCCGTCGCCGCGATGAACGGATGCTCCGGGCTGACGGTCACCTCCCGACCGAGTCGCGTCCGCACCCGGTAGAGCTGTCCGTCGTACCGTTGTCTGAATACGTGTGAAACCGGCGTGGCCTCGACGGAGAGGTCCGACCGGAGCGCCGGTACCTCGATGTCGGCCGGACACTCGAGCCACGTCTCGTGGGGATCATCGCTGACGTCCGGCGGATCGCTCGCCGCAACTTCCTCGTACACGTCCTCAATACGTCTGTGCGTGCCATCTGCGAGCAGCACTTTCTCATCGGGACCGAGACACTTCCCGGCGTTCGGCGGCCCGTAGATGCCGATCCGCTTGGGGTCCTCCTCGGAGAACAACGTCGATGCTGCGCGTGCTATGCTAGATTTGAGTTCTGTGAGCAGTCCCATCCGTATCCTCCCGGCCCCAGGTCGGGGCTTGCTCCAACAAGCCAACGCGACGTACTTAAGTATACGTCAGACAGTAATATTCGATCTGACAGGAAAGGGAGGAAGTCGGGGACAACGATATACACCCGGACGTGATTTGTCGTATCGGTCGTGTCGCAAAGTCCTCTAGAGTTCAGTAGCAACTAACTCCCTGAAGGCGGGGTTGCCTCTGGTGTCCAACCTACGAGACAACCCATGCAGGCCACAATCGACGTGCGGTTCACTATTAGCATCGACGAGGACAAAACGGTACCGCCGAACCCCGTTGAACGACTGATGAGCGAAGTCAGCAAGCGGTGCAAAAACCAGTGCAATTGAGAGCACCGGAGACAAAGTCTAGACCGCTTTGCGACGCGACCGAATCAGTGAGAACAGGATAGAGAAGACCCCCCAGGAACGTCCGGAGTTGACCCGCTCTCCCCCCGCCCTCCCCCCTACCCCATCGTTTCAACTGGAACACCGATCAAGAGGGGTGGGGGGAGACAGCCAAGGAATATTCCTCTACTAATAGGGAAAGATTTAATACGATGTGTGTAAAACCAAACCCGTACTAGGTGAAAATAGAATCCATCATACTTCTTTCTTTATTTTACCTCGTGTTCTAGCGAGTAAATCTAGATGACAGAGCTAGACCGATCCTCCCTAGGCGATTAGTTCGTCTAGTCGTCCAGACACTCATTCGAGGACGGCGCGGTCAGAGCGTACGCGGGACGTCGCTGCTGGCCGTCTCCAGTCGAAACGAAGGGGTGGGGGGGTTCCCAGTGGTCACCATTCAGCAGGGTACGTTCAGGAACAGTACAAGCCGATACACCTCACAGTACTCCCTCGTTTTGAACCACTCCTGTTTCACGTCGTAATTCTCTCTTGTGTCTACCCTCGCCACACATTCTCGTTCTCCGGGACTCTTCTCACCCTCTACTCGCCTTCTTCAGCACGGTTCTGCGGTGGAAACCTCCACGCACTCACGTCCGACCGTATGAGCGAACACTGTTCCTCTCCGACAACCGAAATCTTTATTAGATTTTCTGCCGCGGTTTCTTCTGGTTCAACTGGACCCGCCCGTTTACGTCAGAGGCCGTAACCATCTCTCTCGTCCACTCTACGGCGGGTTTTGGCGCGCAGTTGGCGATTTCCATACGAAACGAGGGGGCACGAACGAACATGGCAGATACCAACGAACCACCGGACGGGACAACCGAGCAGGATAGCGACGTCGACACGGAGCAGACGTCGTTCGACGGATCGATGGAGACCGAATCGGACGACGCGGACGCTCCCGACCGGGGCGCGGACGCTTCGGGCGTCCCCACCGCCGGGGAGTCTCCAGTCGAGGTCTCCTCCGGGGACGACTCCCT
Source organism: Halobacteriales archaeon QS_4_66_20 (assembly GCA_003021015.1). Lineage (GTDB taxonomy): Archaea > Halobacteriota > Halobacteria > Halobacteriales > Haloarculaceae > Halovenus. The sequence continues at coordinate 4,721 of PXRK01000051.1, forward strand.
GTCGGATCTGTCCGGCGATCCGGAGGGGCTGGCTCCCGGGGAGGACCGCCCCTCGCACATCGAGGAGATGCTCCTCGAGGAGGACGACGAGGACGACGGCGCGTCCCCGGGGCTGTTCGACGACCTGCTCAGCGGGAAACCCATCTTCGAGAACAAGGAGGTGTTGCGCCCATCCTACACGCCGCGAAAGCTGCCCCATCGCGAGGAACAGATCAACAACATGGCGACGATCCTGGTGTCGGCGCTCCGGGGGGAGACGCCCTCGAACATCCTCATCTACGGGAAGACCGGGACCGGGAAGACCGCGAGCGCGAAGTTCGTCAGCGACGAACTCGAGAGCACATCCCAGAAGTACGAGGTACCCTGCGAGGTCGAGTACATCAACTGCGAGGTGACCGACACCCAGTACCGGGTGCTCGCCCAGCTCGCAAACAAGTTCATCGACAAAAATAGCGCCGTAATCGACGACGAACTGGCGGAACTCACGTCGCTTCGCGAGCGTGCACGCGAGAATCCCGCGTCACTTGCCGACACGACGTTCGATTCGCTCGATGCACTCGACGAACAGATCGACACACTGGAGGGGGAACGGGACTCCTTCGACGAGGTGCCGATGACGGGGTGGCCGACCGACCGGGTGTACAACTCCTTTTTCGACGCCGTCGACTACCGCGAGCGGGTCGTCGTGATCATGCTCGACGAGATCGACAAACTCGTCGAGAAGTCGGGCGACGACACACTGTACAACCTCTCGCGGATGAACTCCGAACTGCAGCGCTCCCGGGTGTCGATCATCGGCATCTCGAACGACCTGAAGTTCACCGACTTCCTGGATCCGCGGGTCAAATCCAGCCTCGGCGAGGAGGAGATCGTCTTCCCGCCGTACGTCGCGAACCAGCTGCGGGACATCCTCGAACACCGCGCCGAGGTCGCGTTCAAGGACGGCGCGCTAACCGACGACGTGATCCCGCTGTGTGCGGCGTTCGCTGCCCAGGAGCACGGCGACGCCCGCCGGGCGCTCGACCTGCTGCGGACCGCCGGTGAACTCGCCGAACGCGACGACACCGACAACGTCGAGGAGGACCACGTCCGCAAGGCACAGGAGAAGATCGAACTCGACCGCGTCGTCGAGGTGGTCCGGACCCTCCCCCAGCAGTCGAAGATCGTGCTGTTCGCGATAATCCTGCTGGAGAAGCAGGGCGTGCACAACATCAACACCGGCGAGGTGTACAACATCTACAAGCGGCTCTGCGAGGAGATCGACGCTGACGTCCTCACCCAGCGCCGCGTCACCGACCTGATCAGCGAACTCGACATGCTGGGCATCGTCAACGCCATCGTCGTGTCGAAGGGCCGCTACGGTCGGACCAAGGAGATCAGCCTCTCGGTTCCCGTCGAGGAGACCGAGGCGGTCCTGCTGTCGGATTCGCGGCTCGGCGACATCGAGGACGTACAGCCGTTCGTTCAGGCGCGGTTCGACAACTGATCACTCTCGCAGGGGGCGTCGAACGCCCGTTAGAACTGGAGCCTGAACCAGCCGAGTTTCGGGAGCCGCAGCTCGGCAGTGCCGATGATCCACTCGGGTCTGACCGGGCCGCCCGCCCGGCCGATGCTCGCCTGGTCGTAGTTGCTGTTGGCGTCGCCTTTCGTGATGAACCCGGCGTGGTCGGCTTCGCAGGTCTCGTCGCCGGGATCGAGCGTGCCGAGATACGCGGGGTTCGCCTGCTCGCACCAGTTTTCGCCCTCCTCGACCCAGAACATCGCCCGGTGAATGATCGGCGTCTGGGCCTCGCTCCCCCCCGGTTCGTAGATGATCACGTCCCCGCTGTTGCCGAACTCCCCGTACCCGGTCCCGTCGCCAGTCCGGGCCGTCACGACGCCGGTGTCGCCGGTGGCCGCTGCCGGCTGGAACCGCCCTTCGTCCATGACGAACACCATGTCGTTTTCGGCCATGTTCGGCTCCATGCTGCCGCTCTCGATGGCGACCATCGGCGGCCAGACGCCGCTGATCGCGAACAGGTACGCGCCGACGAGCATCACCGCGAGCACTGTCACTGCGACGTCCCGAACGACGAGCGTCCAGTCGTCCCCCTCGTCCTCGGTACGGTGGTCCTGATCCCGGACGGTCCCACTCCGGGCCCGCGCCTGGTAATCACCGCCGGTGCCGGCTCCTGCCCGACGCGGGGCGTCACCGCGACCGGTGCCCGATCGATAGCCCTCATCGGCGGACTTCCCGGCCTGCGGTTCGCCGGCCGGCCGGTCGCGGGGCTCTCCCCGGGGTGACTCCTGGTCGCCACTCGGGACGCCGCTCTGCTGGCCAGGGTCCGCGGGTGCGGGGTCCGGGGGTTCGGAGGGCGAGCTGTCGATCCGGTCAGTCTCCGGGTGGGGACCGTCGTCCGACGGTCGATCGTCGGGATCGACGTCGGGGTCCGGCTCGTCCTCGCCGGGCGCTGTCATCACCTACTGTTTTTCGCTTCGCCGTTTGAATGTTCTGTCTCCACGTCGTGACAGCCCGTGGTGTTCAATGCCGTCCGGTCGACTGCCATTTTGCCGGAACATACAGAACGATCGGAGGCGGTTCGCTACCCTTTTGCATCCCACCGCGTATCTACGGATGTGCCACGCGAGTCGACCGTTCGGATCGTCCGCGAACTCGCCGACCGAGGGTACAACGCAGACCGCGAGGCGGTGACACTGCTGGCCGGCGCCTCGGACCCCTCGCGGGCGATCGAGCGTGCAGTCGAAACTGCCCCCGACGACGCGCTCGTGCTCTCCGCCGAGCACGTCAGGGAGGCGCTCGACAAACCCCCGCTGTCTGCCGATCAGAACGAGGACCGGACGGACTCGACGGCCCTCGGAAGCGCGGCAGAGAACGCCCAGGAAAACCCCCCCGTTTCGACTGCAAACGACCGCCCGAAATCGCCAGACGTCGGTGGTGGATCTGCAGTCGAAACGAAGGGGTCTCGCCAGGGGGGAGCCGCGGATAGCGGGGGCGAGACGGCTGGCTCGGCGGAGGGCGGGCGGCGCGAGGGCGAACAGGATGTCGCGGTCAGCGGCGACATCCTGAGCCGGGGGACCGGCGAGTACGGGGATTTCGTCGCCGTATTCCGCGACCGCTACGAGACACTTGCGGGGAAACTCCGGGGGCGGGTCAATCACCGACCAACCGACGGTGTCGCGTCGATGCCCGGGGGGAGCGACGCGGCGATCATCGGCATGGTGGCGGAGATCCGGTCGACGACCAGCGGCCACTGGCTGATCGAACTCGAGGACACGAACGGAACCTTTCCCTGTCTCGTGATGAAAGACCGCGAGTTCGCCTCGGCGGTGCCGACGATGCTCCACGACGAGGTGGTCGCCGTCGAGGGGACGCTCTCGGACGACAACGGCGACGGCGACGGGGTCCTGTTCGTCGACGCGCTGCATTTCCCGGACGTGCCGCGGACCCACTCGCCGTCGACGGCCGACAGGGAGGTGAGTGCCGCGCTCATCTCGGACATCCACGTCGGGAGCCAGGAGTTCCGTGCCGACGCCTGGGCGCGGTTCGCCGACTGGCTCCACACCGACGAGGCAGCGGACGTGGAGTACCTGTTGATCGCCGGCGACATGGTCGAGGGCGTCGGGGTCTATCCCGATCAGGACGAGGAACTGGACATCGTCGACATCTACGACCAGTACGAACAGTTCGCGGAGTACCTCAAGGACGTTCCCGGGGAAATGGAGATCGTGATGATCCCGGGAAACCACGACGCCGTGCGACTCGCCGAACCCCAGCCCGCCTTCGACGAGGAGCTCCGGGAGATCATGGCGGCCCACGACGCCCGCATCTCGGCGAACCCTTCGACGGTGACGGTCGAGGGCGTGTCGGTACTGATGTACCACGGCGTCTCGCTGGACGAACTGATCGCGGAACTGCCGGAGAACGCCGCCAGCTACGAGCGGCCCCACGACGCGATGGCCCAGCTGCTGAAAAAGCGCCACGTCGCCCCGCAGTACGGCGGCGGGACGCGGATCGCCCCCGAGCCCGAGGATCACCTGGTGATCGAGGAGGTGCCCGACGTGTTCCACACCGGCCACGTCCACAAGCTGGGCTACGGCACCTACCACAACGTGCTGACGATCAACTCCAGCTGCTGGCAGTCACAGACGGCGTTCCAGCGGAGCGTCAACCTGGATCCCGACGTCGCCTACGCGCCGATCGTCGACCTCTCGACGCTCGACCTGACGATCCGGCAGTTCGCCTGATCGTGATTACTGTGAGTCGTTCCGGGATCGACCACACGCCGTCGATCGGTCGACCCGGGAAACAGTCACAGTAATCACTGCGACACGGTCGTCGCTGCGAGCCACACGATCCGTGGTCGTCTTCCGATCCGACGAAGCGCCGTCACAGCGGAGACAGCGTGGAAGCCCATCGGCTGTAGCCGTGGGAGCAAGCGCGTAAGCGTGATGAGACTTCGGGGCGAACGATGACACACGTCCATCAGGGGCAGAAGTCCTCGGATGGACGGGCTGTCCGTCAGCCAGCCCCGAAGTCGGGGACGTGGAACGCGCCACTCCGACTCCCGTGCTGAAAGCCACCTGAGAAAGCCTCTGATTAGAAAGTTGGGGGCGTGGGGCTTTCCTGTGGGAGCGCGAAGTGCGGGAGTCCACCGACAAGCCAACCCCTTCAGGGGTTGGTAGCTGATTAGCAAAGGAGAATTTTTGACAGTGGGGCACTAACAGCAGGTGATGCGGCTCCGCAACAGCGACGGGACTCCGATCGATCCGACCCCCTTTCTCGTGGCGGCCCTGCTGGCCCTGCTCGTCATCGTCAGCTTCGGGCCGCTGTACCTGATGGCCCACGGGGTCGCCCAGATGCCCGCGATCCTCGCATCGCTCGGGGCTACCGGGGTTACCTGCTCGGTCATCTACTACCGGTTCGTCTGGACCTACAATCCGAAGATCCGCGAGGAAGTCCCCGTCTCGACCCGGTACCTGCGGCTGCTGTACGGGGTCGTCGCGGGCGTCCTGGTGATGCTGTTTCTGACCGCGCTGCTGTACATGTGATTGCCGGATCCGGGTCGCGATTGGCGCTACCTGATCCGGATCGCCAGCGATTCCTCGTCCCCGGCCGGGAAGGTCTCGTCGTCGACGCCATCGGCCCACTCCTCGTCGGTGACCAGGCAGTCGTCGAGTCGCGCCACGAGCGCGTCCTCGTCGATATCCTGGGCGATGAACACGAGTTCGGTCCGCCGGTCGCCGTGCTCGTCGTCCCACTCCACGTCGGGGCGGTTGCTCCGGTAGAGATCCCGCTCGATTTCGGAGAGGCTCGCGAGCCACGGGCCGAGCACCTCGATGCGGGCGTTCGGCCCGGCCTGGCTCACCAGCAGCGCCTCCTCGTCGCGACCGGCCACCCAGAACACGCCCTTCGACCGCACGACCGAAGCCGGCAGGTCGCCGAACAGGCCGTGGATGCGCTCGGGGTGGAACGGCTGCCGGCGCTCGTAGACGAACGACGAGACGTTGTACACCTCGTCCGGCGAGGCGTGGTCGTGCCCGTGATCGTGAGCCTGGTCGTGGTCGTGGGCATCGTCCGCGTGCCCGTGAGCGTGCTCGCTGGTTCCCTGCTGCCAGCCGGCGCCGGATCCGGTTTCGCCGGGGTCGTACAGCCCGGTGCCGAGGATCTTCCCGGCGTCGATGCGGCCGTGAGTGGTCCGGTGAACCTGTGCACGTGGAACGAGTTCGCCGATCAGTTCCTCGGCCCGGGCGGCGTCAGCCTCGTCGATCAGGTCGATCTTATTGAGCAACACGACGTCGGCGTACTCGATCTGCTCGACCATCAGGTCCGACAGCGGGCGGTCGGTGTCGCCGGGTGTCGTCTCGCGCTCGACCTGGTCGTCGTCGCCGAAGGCGGCGAGGAACCGCTCGGCGTCGACGACGGTCACCATCGTGTCGAGGTCGTAGGCCGCCGCCGCACGCGAGCCGGTGGTGAACAGCCGAGCGATCGGGGCCGGCTCGCTGATCCCCGACGCCTCGACGACCAGGGACTCGAACTCCCGCTCGCTGGCGAGCCGTGCGACCTCGGTTTCGAGGTCGTCCTGGCGTTCACAGCAGATACAGCCGTTCGAGAGTTCGGCGACCCCGCCGTCCGCGGCGAGGTCGGTCCCCGCCGACAGCAGGTCCGCGTCGACGTTGACCGACCCCATGTCGTTGACCAGCACGGCGATCGATCGGCCGTCGTTGTTCTCCAGCAGGTGGTTGACCGTCGTCGTCTTGCCTGCTCCCAGTGGTCCACAGAGGACTGTGACCGGTATCCCGTCGCGCATGCCTGTCTCTTCCTCGCACACCCTCTTTAGGGCTTCCGTTCGGCCCGGATTCGGCGCTGCGGTGTGGCTGGCGCTCGTCGCTCGGCTGGCGCCCCCCGACGCCGTGCGCCCGCAGCACACGGCGGCGACATGTTTTAGTACCCCAATCCGGTATCGTCGGCCATGTCAGTGGCTGACAGGATATCGGCTTTCGTCGCGGAGCTCAAGCTCTGGGTGCGGGGGCTGTACCACGGGATGTTGACCCATCCCGCCTACGAGAAAGTCGAGAAGGAGGCCGAGGACCTGGAGGACGCGTTCATGCTCGCGTGCTTCCCCGACGCCTTCGGGATCCCCAGTCCGGTGTCGTACTACACGGCGGAGCTGCTGCCGTACCTCACAGAGGAGTTCGAGAACTGGCAGCGCCGGATGTGGGACCGCGACTCGCTGCTCGAACGCAAGGGCCAGCAGTACCACTTCTGATGACCACGTTCAACTTCTTCGGCGGCAAGGGCGGCGTCGGCAAGACGACGGTCTCCTCGGCGTTCGGGCTGAAGTGCGCCCGGGACGGCCTGGAGACGCTGGTCGTCTCGACGGACCCCGCCCACAGCACCTCCGACGTGTTCGACCAGCAGTTCGACGACAGCCCCCAGCCGGTGTCGGGGTACGACCACCTCCACGCGATGGAGATCGACCCCGACGAGGAGGTCGACCGCCACCTCACCGAACTGCGCCAGCAGCTCGGCGAGCAGCTCAGCCCGGCGATGGTCAACGAGGTGTCGATGCAGCTGGAGATGTCCCACCAGACGCCCGGCGCCTACGAGGCCGCGCTGTTCGACCGCTTCATCGACGTGATGCGCAACGCCGACGAGTTCGACCGGGTGGTGTTCGACACCTCGCCGACGGGCGGCACGCTGCGGCTGCTCGCGCTGCCCGAACACCTCCAGAAGTGGATCGACCGGCTGCTGCACAAACGCGAGAAGAGCATCGAGTACTACGAGCGGGCGGCGATCGGCAAGCAGCAGGCCCGGCGGATGATGGAGGGCGACCCGATCATCGCCCGGCTCCGGGAACGCAAAGAGGCGTTCGAGTTCGCCGGCGAGACGCTGCGGGAGGACGCCCGGTTCACGCTCGTGCTCAACCCCGACGAGCTCTCGATCCGGGAGACGCGGCGGGCGCTGGACTCGCTGTACGAGGCGGACCTGCCGGTCGCCGGCCTCGTCGTCAACAAGCTCACGCCCGAACCGGAGCCCGAGGAGCAGGGCCGGGGCGCGACGTACCTCCGGGACCGGGTCGAGACTGAACAGGAGCGCCTGACGGAGATCCGCAGGAGCTTCGACGCGCCGATCGCCGCCGAGATCGAAACCCGCGTCCGGGAGGTTAAAGGCGACCTGCTGGGCGATGTCGCCGGCGAACTGGAGCTCGAACCGCGCCCGACCGTCTGATTGTTGGGACTCTTTACCGGCGGGGCGCCACAATCCGGGGGCCTCATAGTGATTGTTGTGATACCGTCGGACGTGACTCTGTGGAATAGCAAGGAGTATTCGACGATCTATCGGGAAGACACCCCGGGTGTGTAGGATCCGACTCGTATACGACACGCATAAGTACAATCGACATATACGGTGGGATGTAAAGCCCTGTGGTGTAGTGGCCAATCATGTAGCCTTCTGGGGGCTACGACGCTGGTTCGAATCCAGCCAGGGCTATTCTGTCGCGAGCGTCAGCGAGCGACGAACGGAGACAGATCGAATCCCAGGCCACCACCCGGCGAGCCCTGCCGCCCGGTCCCCATCGACCCAACGATTTACGGTCCGAGCGTCCCAGGGGAAGCCATGCACGAGCCGACAGCCCGGGTGCGACGCGCCGAGCGGTCGTCGATCCGCGTGATGTACGATCTGGCGGAGTCGACGGATCGGGATCTCGTCCGCCTGGAGGTGGGCGAGCCGGACTTCGACACGCCCGAGTACGTGATCGACGCGGCCGCAGCGGCAGCGAAAGACGGTGCGACACACTACACGCCGAACGCGGGCACGCCCGAGTGTCGCGAAGCGATCAGCGACGCGATGGCGGCCGACTACGGCGTCGAGCACGACCCCGACGAGATCGTCGTCACGGTCGGCGGAATGGAGGCGCTGCACCTGGCGACCCTGTCGGTCGTCGAACCCGGCGAGGACGTGCTGTTCCCGGGGCCAGCGTGGCCGAACTACGAGATCCAGGCGCTGCTGGCCGACGGCCACCCCGTCGAGGTGCCGATGCCCGCCGAGACCGGCTACGGGCTGGACGCCAACAGGCTAATCGCGGAGATGGGCGCCGACACTGCGGCAGTCGTGCTCACGACGCCGTCGAACCCGACGGGACAGGTGTTCGACCCCGAGGCGATCCGGGCGGTCGTCGAGGCAGCCGCCGACTGCGGGGCCTACGTGATCGCCGACGAGGTGTACGCGAGGCTGACCTACGACCGCGACCCGCGCGGGATTGCGGCGCTGACGGGTCACCCAGAGCACGTGCTGACGGTCGGCTCCTGCTCGAAGACGTACGCGATGACGGGCTGGCGGCTGGGCTGGCTGGCCGGCGACCGGACGGTGATCGACGAGGTGGTGAAGATCCACGAGTCGACGACGGCCTGCGCCTCCAGCGTCGCACAGAACGCCGCCATCGCCGCGCTGACCGGGCCAGAGGAGCCGTTCGAGGAGATGTACGAGGCGTTCGAAGAACGGCGCGACTACGTCGTCGAGCGCATCGCGGGCATCGACGGCCTCACCGCGCCGCGACCCGACGGCGCGTTCTACGCGTTCCTCGACCCCGAGGGCGTGACCGACTCGCTCGCCTTCGCGAAATACCTCCTGGGCGAGCACGGCGTGGTACTCGCCCCCGGCAGCGGATTCGGCGACGCCGGCGAGGGCAACCTGCGGCTCTCCTTTGCGGCCTCGCTGGACGAACTCGAGGAGGGGCTCGACCGGATCGCCGCCGGCGTCGCGGCACGTTCTCCCTGACCGTTGAGAGCGGCGAGCCAGTCCTCGTGCCCGGTCGGTGCCGCCATCCACTGTCCGCCCATGGGCCGTGGTCGGATGCCCGGGAACTGTCTTTCGGGAGGGAACTGATACTGTCGGACGTAATTTCGTGGAGTCACGCGTCACGTTCAGCCGTTCAACCGTGCGAATACAGCCAGGAGAGTGTCACGATGTGACACAGAGTTACGTCCGACAGTATGAGAATGCGATCGTTCCCCAGGACGTGATGGAAAGCCCTCGGCGCGGTCGCGCCCGCTGAGCAGGATATCCTCGCTCGCTGCCGCTCGCTCGGATAGAGCCTGCTCAGCGACCGCGAGCCCGCCTCGCCCTTTCAGTCCGCCAGGGGTGGTGTCCGCGTCGTCGGCAGAAAGGCGGTGGACGGGTGGCCAGCATCTATCGGTTCGTCGTTCGTCGGAGCGCAAAAAGACGGCTCTCAGTGCCAGCGATCAGTCACTCGCCGACGTTCAGCGTCGTCTCCCGCGTCCAGTCGGTCTGGTCGAGGACGATAATCTCGTTGCCGGCGAAGACGTACAGGTAGTCGTCGACGTAGCGTGCGCGGGAAACCGGCGCGTCAGCGCGGACCTCCTTGACCACCTCGAGTTCGCCGCCGGTGTAGTCGACCACGAGGCCGGTGTTCTCCGCCGGGAGGAAGAACACGCCGTGCTCGCGGTCCATCATGAACGCATGGTGTGACTCGTCGATGGCCGAGAAGTGCTTGTCGAGCTTCAGATCGTCGCCCACCTCGGGGGTAGTCGGGTCGCTCACGTCGAACAGCGCGGCCTTGACCTCGCGGTCCTCCTTGCCGATCCCGAGCACGGTCTGGTTGTCGACCGGGTGGAGATAGTTCGAGAAGCCGGGCAGCTTCAGCTTGCCGAGCAGCTCCGGATCGCGCGGCTCCTCGAAGTCGACCACGTAGAACGGGTCGACCTGGCGGAACGTGACGAGGTAGGCCGTATCGCCGACGTAGCGCACCGAGTAGATCCGCTGGTCCTTGCCCATCCCCGTCACCTTGTCCTCCTGAGTGAGGGTCTCGCTGTCGAGGACGTGCAGCTGGTTGGTACTCTCCGCGTCGCCGGCCCGCGGGATGGTGGTGGCGATCCGGAGCGTCCCCTCGTACTTGTCGAGGGCGAACTGGTTCAGCGGCTCGCCCGGCACGGTGCCAGTTTCGCCGACGCGCAGGTCACCGTCCTCGACGGCCACGTGGACGACGCTCGTCTGGACGAGTTCCTTCTGGTGGTCGGCCCTGTACTCCTCGAACCCCCCGCGGAGGTCCCGCTCGATCTTCTCGCGCTCTTCCTCGGAGAGCGACTGGAGCCACTGCTCGATCGCCATCCCCATCTCGCGCTGCTTGGATCGTTCGGAGATATCGTAGCCGTTGATCTCGGCGACGCGATCCTTGACGTGCTGCGGGAACGCGTCGGTGTCGGTGACCCACGACGCCAGCAGGTCGGCCTCACTGAGCCCTGTCGTGTAGGTGAGGTACAGCGAGCCCTCGGCCATGTAGACGACGGTGTCGCCGCCGGTGCCGACGAAGCTCACGGAGTCCTCGACGGCCCCGGAAGCGGCGTCGATGCTGAACGCGGTGTAGGTTGCCTCCGCTGACGTCTGGACGCCCGGCCGGTAGACGTCACCGCAGTTGACGGCGTTGTCCTCGCCCAGCGGCTCGATCGGGCAGCCCGTCTCGTAGCCCACGGGCGTCTCGGTCACGACGTACAGCTGGCCGCCGCTCTCGCGGGCGGTCACGAGCCGGTCCTCCAGCGGCTGGCTCCAGGACTCGACCGGGTTCGCGGGATCGCTCACGTCGTAGCCGACGATCCGGCTCTCGCGTTGCTCGAAGACGACCAGCGTGTCGCCGGTCTGGAGCATTCGCCCGCTCGCGTCCACGTTCGCGATCGCCGCCGGATCGGCTGGCTCACTCAGGTCGATCACGTGCGTCGAGGGATCGGGTTCCTCGGATCGCCGATGGTCGTCGTCCTCTATCACCGGTCGCGGGTGGTGGCCGCCGGCGACCGGCGAGTAGTAGAAGTTCGCGCCGTCGGTCTTGACCACGTCGGGTTCGTCGAACCCCTCGACCTGGACGTTCGTCTCGCCGACGCGTTCGGGTTCTTCGCTCCCCGAGCCGCCGGTGAACTCGGCGGAATCGGCTGATTCCATCGCGTCGCCGCCGTCGTCACCGCCCCGGCGCGCGCCGTCGCCGTTCCCGCCGTCCTCCATCGCTTCGTTCTCGACGCCTCCCTGTAACCGTCCCTCCCGCACCCTGATCCGGCCGTCCTGCTGTTGGCCCGCCCGGACGTACTCCTTGAACGCCTCGGTCGTGCCGAACTGCTCGACTGTCGACTGCTCGGCCAGCATGAGCGAGGGGTCGAGGTCGTCCGGCGGCGGGGTCGCAACCGTCGGATCGTTCGGCGTCTGTTCGTCTGAACCGTCGTCGAACACGCTCGTCGCCAGCCCAGCCCCCAGGACTGCGCCGACGATCAGCGTGAGGAGGGCGATTGCCCACACCGTTCGCTCTGGCATAATCGAACCCACAACGGGTACGTAGTATAAACTACCCCAGGCTCAAACGGCTGTTTGAGAGACGGTCACGGCCGACTAATACTGTCGGACGTGACTCTGTAAAATAACGAGAAAATCTCCACGTACTCGCGTGCAGCTGTCCGATCAGCCTGGACAGCCCCAGCAGTTATCGGGTGCCACACCGTGGGTCAATCGTGAGTCGATGATCCGAAACGAGGCCACACTCGCCCGATCGGCGCGCCACGAGCACGCGCTCCGGAGCATCGAAGCCGGCATCGAGGCCGGACACCCCCGGACGGTGGTCGAGTCGGCGCTCTCCCTGACGGACGGCGTGCTGGCCCTGGGCGATGAACAGTACCGGCTCGATGAGTTCGATAAACTGCTCGTGCTCGGCGGCGGCAAGCCCGCCGGGCAGGCCGCGGCCGCGCTCGAAGACCTCCTGGGGGATCACCTCGACGGCGGGCTGGTGGTCACCGACACCCCGGCGGACACCAGCCGGATCGATGCTGTCGAGGGAACGCACCCCCTGCCTTCGACGGCAAACGTCGAGGGGACCCGCCGGCTGCTCGACTGGGCGGAGGCGGCGACCGCAGGCGACCTCGTGCTGGTCGTGATCGGCGGCGGCGGCAGCGCGCTGCTGTGTGCACCCGCCGACGGCGTGTCACTCGGGCCGTACCGGACCGTCACCGACCGGCTGCTCGAAAGCGGCGCGACGATCGACGAGATCAACGCCGTCCGCAAGCACCTCTCGGCGATCAAGGGCGGCCAGCTCGCCCGCGCACTCGCGCCGTCGACGGCCGTCGGTCTGGCCCTCAGCGATGTCGTCGGCGACCCGCTGGACGTGATCGCCAGCGGCCCGACGGCGCCCGATCCCACGAGGTACGACGACGCGCTCGCCGTCCTCGACCAGTACGATATCGACGCACCCGACACCGTCCGGGCGATGCTCGACCGCGGCGCGAATGGGGAGCGCCCGGAGACCCCGACCGAGGGGGATGCTGCCGTCCAGCACGTACGGAATCACGTTCTCGCGAACAACCGGACGGCGCTCGACGCGGCGGCAGCCGTCTGCGAGGACGCGGGCTACCGGCTGGCGATCCTCTCGGCCGGTATCGAGGGCGAAGCCCGCGAGGTCGGGCGCGTGCACGCAGCGATCGCCGACTCCTGTATGGCGACCGGCGAGCCGTTCGAGCCGCCAGTCGCGCTGCTGTCGGGCGGCGAGACCACCGTGACCGTACGGGGCGAGGGCCGCGGCGGGCCGAACCAGGAGGTCGCGCTCGGCGCGGCGATCGACCTCGCGGCGGCAGGCGCGGACGGATCAGCCGACGGCGGTCCGGTCCTCGCGAGCGTCGACACGGACGGCATCGACGGCGCGACCGACGCCGCCGGCGCGCTCGTCGACGGGGCCACTGTCACCGACCGCCGGGCCGCACAGCGGGCGCTCGCCGACAACGACGCGTTCACCTACCTGAACGATCGGGACGCGCTCGTCCTGACGGGGCCCACCGGTACGAACGTCAACGACCTCCGGGTCGTGCTGGTCGGCGAGCCCTGACAGCACGCCAGCGCGATGTCCAGGGAAACTGGCGGAGACCGACCGCGCCGACGCCGGGACCCGGCACCACCCGGACGCTTTTGTGGCTGACACTCCCACTCCGTGTGATGTCAGACGTCACCGACCTCACGGGGGAGCTGGCGGCGATCCCGAGTCACGAGGACGAAACCGCGGCGGGCGACCGGATCGAGGCGTGGCTGCGCGAGCAGACCGACGGCGCCGTCACGCGAGACGAGTACGGCAACGTGATCGCCCGCCGGGGCGACGGCGGGACGTCGCTCGCGCTGGTCGGCCACCACGACGTCGTCCCGCCAGACGACGAGCAGGTCGACGGCGACAACTACGTGATCGAGGAGCGCGACGGCCGCATCTACGGCCGCGGCACCGCCGACATGAAAGGCGCCGTCGCCGCCGCGTCGTGTGCGTTCCGCGACGCCGACCTCCCGGCTGGCGTCGAGCTCCAGTTCGTTTCCTACGTGGGCGAGGAGGTCGGGGGCGTCGGCGCGCGGGCGGCCATCGACGACGGGTTCGTCCCCGACTACGCCATCGTCGGCGAGGGATCGACCGGCTACTCGGCGCCGGGCGTGACCGACGTCGCGGTCGCCCACAAGGGGCGGCGGGGGAGCACGATCACCGCAGCGGGGAGCGCGGCCCACGCCAGCGAACCCGAGGCGGGAGAGAACGCCATCTACCGGGCGACGGACGCCGTCGACGCGGTGCGGGAGTTCTCCGTTCCCGAGACGACCGTGCTTGGACACGAGATGCGGGGATCGGTCGTCGTCACCGAGATCGAGGGCGGCTCGGCCTGGAACGTCATCCCCGAGGCGTGTACAGTGACCGTCGACGAGCGGACCGTCCCCGGGGAGCGAGCGCCGCTGGAGCGCGTCGAGGAGGTCCCCGGCGTCTCGGTGACGGTCGACCAGGATCTCCCGCCGATGGCCTGCGACGAGGCGGCCTTTGCCGAGCTGGTTCTCGACGCCGCGCGGACGGTCCAGGAGAGCCGGCCGGAGCACGTCACGAAGCCCCACGCGACCGACGCCGGCTGGCTCGCAGCCGCTGGCACGACCTGCGTCGTCTGCGGGGCGTCCGAACCCGGCGAGGCACACACTGCCACCGAGAGCGTCTCGACGGCTGTCCTCGACCGCTGCTACCGGCTCTACCGGACCGCGGCAGAGGCGTTCGATCCGCCGCTGTGATACAGGTTCCCGTCTCTCGTAGTGATTGTTACACAGCCAGACGTGATCACTCCGTCGACTCGTCACCGTCCTCAGAGCTATCGTCGTCTTCAGAAGGCGAGTCTCCCTCATCGGCAGTTCCAATGGGAGTGGTTACGGGTGCCGAAGACGAACCACTCCGCCATCTGCGGAGGCGCATAACGCCGTAGAGGGCACCACCGATCAGCGGGACGTAGACAATAAGATACGGTAGTGCGTAGGCAATGGCCACCATCAGCGTTTGCACGCTCGCGACGGCGTCGTTGATCGATTCGAGAAACGCGACGAGTATAGGCGTGTCCGTCCAGTCCTCGGCGTCGATCGGTTCTGAGTCCGGCTGGGGTTCATGCATCCGAACCTGCAGTGTCGAGAGCGCAACCTGGCGTTCGAGCGACTGCTGTTCTGCTTCAAGCGTCTCGATTTCTTCCTGAACGTCCGATAGTTCGTCTTGCACATCGAGCACTGCTGCGGTGTCACTCGCATTCTCATACAGCGCCCGGAGGCGTTCGCGTTCGGCCCGCAGATTTTCCAGTCTGGCGTTCAGATCGACCAGTTGGTCAGTGACGTCTTCGGATTCGATGTTGACAGATTGTAGGTCACCCATCGCCTGTGCCTGCTCGACGACTAGCGAGAAGTTCTGCTGGGGCACACGAACGACGATCTCACCGGATTTGTATGTCTCGTTGTCGCGCTCATCGGTTTTGATCCGCGAATCGCTGACGAACCCACCGTGTTCCCTGACTGTTCGGGTTAGCGTCTGCTGTGTGTCGTCGAAGTCGTTCACCTCTAGTTCGACGGACCCGCTCCTGATGATCGAGCGCTGACTGGCCTGAATCCCCCCGCGATCTGCTGTTGCCTCGCCCTCCTGACTCTGGTCAGTGGCAGCCGCATTTCCATTTCCATTTGCATTCCCATTTCCATTTCCGTTCCCGTTCCCGTTCCCACCCCCATTCGCCTGTTCTCCGGGGCCACCGCCCCCCATACAGCCTGCTGTGAGGAGCAGCATAGCGGCTATCACAACCAGGGCAACGCCGCGAGGAGATCTGTTCATAGAGGAGAAGGATCGAAAAGGAGTATAGTAGTTGCGATAAGTCAAAAGGGTATTTGAGTCAGACTGCACGATCAGCGTTGTTCGGGACAGCAGTCGCTGCTGCTCACAGCGGTACAGCGCGGGAGACCACGGCTTCGAAATCTCCACGTACTCACGTCCGACAGTATCAGCAGTGGTTAGCTGGCGGAGCTACCGATCCGGTCGCTTTTCACTCGGGGACGCCAACCAGGGCGCATGACGCTGGACCTGGACGCCGAGCAGCTCGACCGGTACTCCCGGCACATCATCATGGACGACGTCGGCCCCGAGGGGCAGGCGGCGCTGCTCGACGCGTCCGTGCTGGTCGTCGGCGCTGGCGGGCTCGGCGCGCCGGTCGTCCAGTACCTGGCCGCCGCCGGCGTCGGGACGCTCGGGATCGCCGACGACGACGAGGTGGAGCTGAGCAACCTCCAGCGGCAGGTGATCCACGGTGTCGACGACGTCGGCCGCCCCAAGGTCGACAGCGCCGCCGAGTTCGTCGCGGCGCTGAACCCCGACGTGACCGTCGAACGCCACCCGGTCGCGGTGAGCCCCGACACCGTCACCGACCTTGTCGAGCGCTACAACGTCGTCGTCGACGCCTCGGACAACTTCCCGACGCGCTTCCTGCTCAACGACGCCTGTGCCCTCGCAGACGTGCCGCTCAGCCACGGCGCAGTCTACCGCTTTGAGGGTCAGGTGACGACGTTCACCGGCGGCCAGCCCTGCTACCGCTGCCTGTTCCCCGAGGCGCCGCCCAAGGGCGCCGTCCCCGACTGTTCGACCGCGGGCGTGCTCGGGATTCTCCCCGGCACCGTCGGGGCGATCCAGGCCACTGAGGTGGTGAAGCTCCTCCTCGGCGAGGGCGAGACGCTCGACGGCCGACTGCTCGTCTACGACGCCGAGTCCCTCTCGACGGAGACGGTCCCCATCGCCCCCGCCCCGGACTGTCCCGTCTGTGGCGAGGAGCCGGCCATCGACTCGGTCGCCGACGGCGAGTACGCCGACCGCTGTGCCGTCCCCGAGTGATAGTGATTGTTGCGATTATTTTCGGCACCACGTCGCGTGAACGGTTGGTTCGCGGGCTGAAGCCCACGAACTGTGACTCCCCGACGGTAAAGAGTCGCAACAATCACTATGAGCGCCCCCGACTCGGTCCCGTCGTTCATTTTCAGTGACGGTAATTGGGAGCGTAGCTTTATGCCCGGCTGTTCCCGAAACCAGGACACGAGAAATCAATGTCGACAACACGAGGGCGGGTGGCGGTATGGCAGCGTCTGGTTCCCGAACAGCCGACGGAGTACGTCGCGCTCGTGTACGCGCTGGTCATGGTCTGGGGGCTCGGGGACGTGCTCTCGACGTACTTCGCGTACGCCGCGGTAGGGACGCCAGCGGCGGAGTCGAACCCCTGGATCCAGGCCTTGCTGACGATCCACCCGCTGGCGCTGCTGGCAGTCAAGGCGGCCGTGGTGCTGTACGCGGGCGTGGTACTGCTCGCCTGCCAGGGGACCGTCAGGGACGTTCCGGGCTGGCGGGTCTGGCTTTCGGCGGTCGTTGTCAGCGGCGTGCTCGTCGTCTGCAACAACCTGTTCGTCGGCCTCGCCGCACTCTCCTGATACTGTCCGCTGGCCGGTCACTCGAACGTCTGGAACTCGATTGTCCGCCCCTCGGGACCGGTCGCGAAAAACTGGTAGATGTCGTAGGTGTCGTTGAACACCGGTTCGCCCTCGGCCCGGTCGGCGAGGCGGTCGTACATGTCGTCGACGCCCGCGCGGTCCGGGTAGACGAACGTGATGATTCCCTCCATGTCGGCCGTGTCCCGATCACAGAAGCCAAAGCGGAAGCCGCCGGCCTCCAGGATCGTGCAGTCCGGCTGTTCGAGCCACACGGACGCCCCCAGGTCGCGGTAGAACGCAATGACATCCTCGTACTGCCGGGTCCGGAAGAAGACGATCCCGTTCATACGGGCGTATGTTAAACTCGGAGGACAATTCCTTTTTGGATTATACAGCCAGACGTAGTTCACTCATAGTGATTGTTGTGATTATGTTCGCCACCATGTCGCAATAGCGGCGGTTTCACGGCCCGAAACTGGCGTCTGACGAATACCCGGCGGTAAAGAGTCACAACAATCACTATCAAGCCGGTCCCGAATCCCGTTGTTCGGGGCATGACACAGCCGATGGACTGTCCTGGCACTGTCCGGAGTCACGTCTGGTTGTATATACGTATGCCGGCCACCAGTTCCGTCGGCCCTCGCGTAGTCGGATGCCGAAAACCGGTGAAATTGTCCATAGTAGCAAAAGAATATAAATACTGCGAGTTCCTTTACTGCCGACGAGTGCTATGAGAAAAAAGGTTGACAGGCGGACGATGCTCAAGACAGTCGGTGCAGCCAGCGTAACGGTTGCACTCGCGGGTTGTTCGGGAGGCGACGATGACGGTGGTAACGGCGGCGGTGACAGCAACGGCGGCGGTGACAGCAACGGCGGCGGTGACAGCAACGGCGGTGACAGCAACGGCGGTGACAGCAACGGCGGCGGGGACGGCGTCGATGTGATCAACATCATCGGCTACCCGGAGGACGGGAACACGCTGTTCCGCGACTACTACAGCCTCACCGACGGGAACGAGGACGTCATCGTCCCGGACGGGCTGCGCGACGGGGAGATGCAACAGCAGGTCGGGAATCCGATGGACAACGTGATCGGGACGGCACCCGCGGCGGGCGGGCCGGCCGAGGAGGCGTTCACCAGCGCCTTCCAGGACGAGTACGGCGAAGATCCCGGTGTGTTCACCTCCCAGTCGTACGACTCGGTGGCGATCGGCGTCCTCGCGAACGCCGCGGCCGGCGAGAACAGCGGCACCGCAATCCGCGACCAGATGCGCAACATCGCCAACCCCGACGGGATGGAGGTCACCCCCGAGAACTTCGTCGAGGGCGTCGAAGCCGCGGCGAACGGCGAAGCGATCAACTACCAGGGTGCCTCCTCTGACACCAACTTCAACGAGGCCGGCGACCCGGCGAACGCGTCCTACGCCCTCTGGGAGTTCGACGGCGAAGGTGGAACGTCGGACATCGAAGTGCAGAACTTCGAGGGCGACAGCCCCGACGGCGCTGGACCGTCGGCTGACGACATGCCCGGCGGCTTCGGCCGGACGATCGACGTGGGCATCCTGCTGCCCCAGTCGGGGAACCTCGCGTCGGTCGGCCAGGACATGATCCGCGCCGCGGAGATACCGGCGATCCAGGTCAACAATGCCGACGTCGACCTCGAGGTCAACGCCCAGGTCGAGGACACCAACACGGAGGCCAACACGGGCGTCCAGGCCGCCCAATCCCTGGTCAACGCCGGCATGCCGTTCGTCTGCGGGTCGGCGTCCTCGGGCGTGAACGTCCCCGTCTCCAAGCAGGCGCTGATCCCGAACCAGGTCGTCGGCTGCTCGCCGTCGTCGACCGCGCTGTCGGTCACGAACCTCGAGGACGACGACTACATATTCCGGACGGCGCCGTCGGACATCCTGCAGGGCGCAGTGATGGCCCAGGTCGCCGCCGAACGGCTCGGTGGTTCGGTTGCCTCGACGCTGTACGTCAACAACGACTACGGCCAGCAACTGTCCGAACGGTTCGCCGAGGTGTTCGAGAACCAGTACGACGGCACTGTCACGACCCAGGTCGCGTTCAACCAGAACGAGGGTTCCTACACCTCGGTCATCCAGGAAGCCCTCGGCGGCGGGTAACCGAACTCCCGACGTTTTTTTCGGCGGCGAGTGACCGCGAGCAGCCGCGCTGCCGTCTGCGGACCGCGAGCACCGAGCGAGCGCGGGGTACTCCGAGGACGCTGGCCGGCGCGTTCACCCGCCGAGGAAGTCCTGGCGGACCTGCTCGTCTGCGAGCAGTGCATCCCCCGTGTCCTCGTAGCGGTTCTTGCCATCGACGAGCACGTACCCGCGGTCACAGCGGCCCAGCGCCTCCTTGGCGTTCTGCTCGACCATCAGGACCGCCGTGCCGTCGTCGTTGATGCCGTCGATGCGGTCGAACATGTCGTCGACGAGGTCCGGCGCCAGCCCCGCAGAGGGTTCGTCGAGCAACAGCAGGTCGGGGTCGAGCATCAGCGCCCGGCCCATCGCGAGCATCTGCCGCTGGCCGCCCGACATCGTCCCGGCTTTCTGGCCCTGGCGCTCCCTGAGGATCGGGAACCGGTTGTACACTTCCTCGATCGCGTCCTGGGGTACCTCGTCGAGGATGTATGCCCCCATCTCGAGGTTCTCCTGAACCGACAGCGTGGTGAAGATGTTGTCGTTCTGGGGGACGTACCCGAGCCCCTCGTAGATGATCTCCTCGGGCTGGGTGTCGGTGATGTCCTCGCCGTCGAACTCGATAGTGCCGCCCATGTGGCTGGTCAGCCCGAAGACGGACTTCATCACTGTCGACTTGCCGGCGCCGTTCGGGCCGACGATGGTGACGTACTCGCCGTCCTGGACGTCGAGGTCGACGTCGGTGAGGATCTGGAGGTCGCCGTAGCCGGCGTCGAGGTTCCGCACCGCGAGCAGGCTGTCCTGCCAGGTGTGCGTCTCGCGGTTGGCGCCGCCCACGGTCCCCTCGGCCTCGGCCCCGGAGTCGGTCGCTTCGCTCATTCGCCGACCTCACCCCCGAGGTACGCCTCGACGACCTGCTCGTTTTGCTTGACTTCCGCCGGCGTGCCCTCGGTGAGCACTTGCCCCTGGTGCATGACGATGATGTGTTCGCAGTTCTGCATGATCAGGTCCATGTCGTGTTCGACGATGAGGAACGTGTACCCCTGTTCGCGGAGTTCGTGGATGTGTTCGAGCAGCCGCTCCTCCAGGGAAGGGTTGACCCCGGCGAACGGCTCGTCGAGCAGCAGCATTGTCGGCTCCGTCAGAAGCGCCCGCGCCAGTTCCAGCAGCTTCCGCTGGCCGCCCGAGAGGTTGCCCGCGTACTCGTGTGCGAGGTGGTCGATCTCGAAGAACTCGAGCATCTCCCAGCAGTCTTCGAGGATCTCCGTCTCCTGTTCGATCACCGATCCCCGGACGAACGGCAGCACCGAGCGCCACAGCGCCTCGCCGCGCTGTCCTTTCGGCGCCAGCAGCATGTTCTCCAGGACGGTCATCTCCTCGAGTTCGCGGGCGATCTGGAACGTCCGGACGAGCCCGCGGTTGGCGACCTTGTTCGGCGCGAGCCCGGTGATGTCCTCGCCCTGGAACTGAACCGTCCCGGCGGTCGGCTCGTGGACGCCGGTGATGCAGTTGAACGTCGTCGACTTGCCGGCGCCGTTCGGGCCGATGAGCCCGGTCATCGTCCCTTCCTCGATCTCGAAGGAGGTGCCGTCGACGGCGACGATGCCGCCGAACTCCTTGCGGAGCCCCTCGACGCGCAGCGGGACCGTCCCCGTGACGCGCGACTCGGCCTCGTCGGCGTCGGCGTCCCCGACCGCGTCGTGCTCGGTCGCCGCGTCGGGCGTGCCGGCTTCGGTGTCACTCATCGTCGGTGCCTCCCTGGTCCCGGCCGCCATCGGTCGCGGCTGCCGACGCCGCCGGCTTGGGCTGGGTGCGGTCCTGCAGCCGGATCGGGCTCGCCGGCTCCTTCCGGTGTCCGAACATCCCTTCCGGCCGGTTGTGCATCAGGTAGATGAGTACGATCCCCATGAGAACGAGCTGGAGCTGGCCCATGTTGTCGATGGTGTACGCGACCAGCGGGATCGGGTCCGCACCGGTGATCGGGGAGACGGCCTGGCCGAACGTACTGGGGGCGTCGAGGCTGTCGAACGTGTTCTGGACGATGTTTTTGAAGAAGATCGGCCCACGGAAGAGGAACGCGGCGAAGACTGCGCCGCCAGCGACGCTGCCGGTGTTCGAGCCAGCGCCGCCGATGATCAGCGCGATCCAGACGTAGAAGGTGAGACGGGGCCGGAACGCGTCGGGCGTGATGGCGCCCTGTTCGGCGTAAAAGAGGATGCCGGCGAGGCCCATCAGCGCACAGCCCAGCATGAACCCTTTGATCTTGAACCGGTTGGTGTCTTTGCCGAGGGACTTCGTCGCCTCCTCGTCCTCCCGGATCGCCTTCAGGACGCGGCCGTACGGCGAGTTGCCGGTGCGTTGCAGCAGCATGTAAAAGCCAATGAGAAAGACGAACAGGATCAGCCCGTACAGGAGGGTGTCGAAGATCGGCTTCGGGTTGGAGCCGACGCCCAGTTGTTCGCCGAGGGTGTCGCTGAACCCGATGTACGCGTCCATGAGGCCGAACGCCTCGAGGAAGCGATCGGTTGGATCGAAGTCGAGGATGAGCCCAGAGCCGCCGCCCAGGCCCGTCCAGTAGCCGGCGATCTGCACCTTCTGGATTTCCGTCTCCAGCAGCGTGAACCGGACGATCTCGCTGATGCCGACCGTGACGATGGCGAAGTAGTCCGCGCGCAACCGCAACGCCGGCAGGGCCACGAGCCCGCCGAAGATCGCCGCGGCGATCACACCACCGATGATCCCCATCCACAGCGGGAGCCCGAACCCGCCGGTCGAGCCCGCAGCGGGTTCGGCCGTGGCAGCGCCCTTCGAGAGCACCGCAGTCGCGTAGATACCGATAGCCATGAACCCGATGATCCCGATGTTGAACAGGCCGGTGTACCCCCAGTGGAGGTTCAGCGCCAGCGCGAGCATCGCGAAGACGCCGATCAGGACCGACAGCTGCCCGATGGAGGCAAGCTGCTGGCGCGTTCCGTACCCCAGCAGGTAGCCGCCCAGCAGGTAGAGCGCGAACAGCCCGATGACGAGCGTCGTCAGCTTCACCGCGTCCTGATCCCAGAGTGTGAAGCTGCCGTTATCGGACTCGTCGGCGTCGGGAGCGTCACCGTCCGCGGCTGCGCTGGCGTCGCTCATGCTGTTGCCCTCCCGGCGAAGATCCCCTGTGGCCGCACCAGCAGCACGACGATCATGATGAAAAACGCCGCCGCCCGCGTGAGGCCCGACGGCAGCCACATGATCGAGATGGACATCGTCAGTCCGATGACGAGCCCACCGAGGATGGCGCCGTAGATCGAGCCGATGCCGCCGAGGATGACTGCCGCGAAGATCGGCAGCAGGAGGATCCACCCCTGGAACCAGTGCAGCGTCCCGTTCCAGATGACGAACATGTAGCCGGCGACGCCGGCGAGACCGGCGCCGATGATCCAGGTGTAGGTGACGATCCGCTCGGTCGGGATGCCGGTGATCCGTGCGAGGTCCTCGTTGTCGGACATCGCACGCATCGCCTTCCCCAGCTTCGTCCGCTGGAGCAGGAAATGCAGCCCGGCCATCAGCCCCACAGCGACGACGACGAGCGACAGTTCGTGGAGATTCAGCGAGACAGTGCCGTCGATCGCCGGAATGTCCACCGTCGGGATGGCGCCGGACTGGGTCACCCCGCGGCGGCTCCCGTCGAAAACGAAGAGGATCAGATACCGGAGTGTGAACGCCACGCCGATGCTGGTGATCAGCAGCGTGATGCCCGACCGATCACGGATCGGCTTGTACACCAGGCGGTCGATAACCAGCGCGAGCGCGATCGCCGTGGCGCCGGAGCCGAGCAACATTAGCGAGCCGATGTCGCCCTCGGAGCCGAACCCCCCGGCAATGACGTAGGTGGCGATCATCCCCCCGAACGCGCCGCCGGTGATGAGATCGCCATGCGAGAAGTTCGCGAAGTTCAGGATGCTGTACGTCATCGAGAGGCCGATGCCGGCCAGGCCGAAAAACAGTCCTCGCATCAGCCCGTCTTTCAGCATGACACCCAGCTCGGAAAACTGCGTCGCGCCGACGGCGAGCTGGCGGACGCCGTCCAGCACCAGGACCACCGCCACCACGATGATGACGGCACGGATCGGATCCTCGACGAACAGTTCGCGGCCGCGATCGTACGTGCCACTAACTCCCATGGCTCCCTCCTGCGCTCTTGGGCAGATTCAGTTGTAAGCCTTGGGGGGCGGGGTCCAGGCTGCGACCCGGACCCGCTGGTCGTTCCCCATCGAACGTCGGTCCGGCTGTTGCTCGCCCCGTTTCACCCGTGGTCGGCGACAGTCCGGGAGCGGACGGACCCGACACGGCTGTTACGGCCCCGACCGGGAGTCGGTCACCTGCGATACCGTGTCGCTTCGGTTGACCACTGTACAGAAATTGCTGGGGAAACACCATAGCTGTGCTATGTGCACTGTGTCCACCCTGGTGCACCAAAGTACTTTCTGATTATAGGCTGAACAGGCGCAATACCACGCCGTTCAGGGCATGGATACGCGCCGTCACTCGGGGGAACAGACGACCAGTCAAGTGCCAGCCCGAGAGTTCAGTCCAGACGTTGAAGTGGCAGGCAATCCACGGGACAAGTAGGAATCGGTCGGGAATAGAGTGAATCCCGCCAGTC
>PXRK01000051.1:28819-80150 GCA_003021015.1 Halobacteriales archaeon QS_4_66_20
TCCCCATGGATTCGTACCGGTTGGATGCTCGGTGGGACTGTAAACCTGAAATCTCCAACGCTCAGGATTCCTCCGCGTTCACGCCGAGGAGGATGTCAATTGCCGTAGTTCCCCGGTTCTGATACTGTCAGACGTGAGTACGTGGATATTTCCACCCCGGAACCGTGCTGAAACGTATGAATAGGGATCCCCGCCAAAGATACATTACGCTGCATCGAGCAGAGGGGGTATGCACGAACGCGCAGCGGCGTTTCGCGAGCAGGCGCGCGAGCAGTACGGGATCGAGGTCGAGGTCGAGGAGTTCGCGGAGGGAACGAAGACAGCGGCCGACGCCGCCGAGGCGGTCGGCTGCGACGTCGCCCAGATCGCGAGTTCGATCGCGCTGGTGGCCGACCAGTTCGTCGTCGTGGTGACCAGCGGCGCCAACCGCGTCGACACCCGCACGCTGGCGACCCTGCGCGGCGTCCACCAGGCCCGGATGGCCGAACCAGACGAAATTTCGGAGACGCTGGGCTGGTCGATCGGCGGCGTCCCGCCGTTCTGTCACGAGACCGCGGTCCCCGTCTACGTGGACGAGACGCTCACCCAGTTCGACACGGTCTGGGCCGCCGCTGGCACCCCGCAGGCGGTGTTCCCCATCGATCCCGACACGATCGTCGAGTGTTCCGACGCTACTGTGGCTGACGTCGCGGAGTGATGGGCCGACCCGACTGGCCGCAGTAGCCACCGTTTTCTGTCGACCGAGCCACTGTCCATTTCTGCCGGCCGGTCGACAGTCCGGTTCCTGCCGACGTTACTGACCACGTCCTGGCGGACTGAAAGGGCGAGGTGCGTTCGCGGAGCCCCGACGACGCAAGGACCACAACGAAGTGAGGACCGCAGCGAGTCGCGGCCCGCGAACGTACCGAGGGCTTTCTTCGATACGACAACAGGATGTACTACGGATCCTACGAGGGCACTAAAGAACCGCTTATAAAACCAGGTTACGCGGACAGTTTCTCGCCGAGTTCGCCGCGCTCCTCGAGTTCCGCGAGGATGTCGCTGCCGCCGATGAACTCGCCGTCGACGAACGTCTGGGGGATCGTCTCCCAGCCGCTGTGTTCCTCCAGTGCCGCGCGGTACTCGTCGAGCGACTCCAGCACGTCGACGGTCGCCACGTCGTCGCAGTGTTTCCCCAGCAGACCCAGCGCCCGCCGAGAGTAGCCACACTGGGGCATGTGCTCGGTTCCCTTCATGAACAGGACGACGTCGTTTTCCTCGATTGTCGTCTCGACGCGCTCGGTGACCTCCTCCTGCGAGAGGTCCGATCCGGGTGTGAACGTCATACAGCCCCGTTGGACTGGCACAGTAAAAGGGCTTCTGCACTCGAAACGGTGGCGTTTTGATGGTGTGTTCTGCTGGCAGTCTCGCTACTGCCACCACATCGCATATCACTCCTCTGGCGTGCGGGTCGTGAGTTCCAGCGCGTGGATGTCGGTAGTCATGTGGTCGCCGAGTGCGTCGTACACCATCTCGTGCTGGTCGAGCAGCGACTCTCCCTCGAACGCGGGCGAGACGACCGTCGCAGCGAAGTGGTCGTCCTCGTCGGCGGCCCGCGGAAGGGTCACCGTCGCCGTCGATCCGGGGATCTCGGACTCGATGATCTGCTCGATCTGCTCGGGATCCATGTGCGTACGCTGGCGCCCGAGCCGAAAAAGCCTCCCGGGATGACTATCCCCGCGGGTCCCGGTTCGGCCCCGGGTACTCGCCCTCGAACAGCGACTCGTAGAGCGCTTCGGCGTCGAACAGCCGGGCGAACGCGTCGGGCATGCGGATGGAAAGCGCCGCGTGGGGCTGCACCGAGAGGTTCGCGTGGGCGCCCGTGAGCGTCTCGTCGAACGTCAGGAGGTGGGCGGCCTCGCCCCGGTAGGCAGTGGCGAGGCCGGGATGATCGCCCGCGGGGTGGTCGACCAGGCGACACTCGGCGCCGATCCGCTCGCGCCAGTCGGCGGCGAGGTCGTCGTCGGCCAGCGCCGCCACGACCGCCGCCGCCTCGGCGAGCAGCGGCTCGCTCGCCAGCAGGTCCATCCAGGAGTGCCGGCGGACGTGGTCGAGCGCGTCGCGGGCCTCGCCCCCCACCAGCAGGTCGGCCGCCAGGACGTCCGCGTCGGCCACGACCCGCGCCGCGGCCCGATCGGTGCTACCCCCCATCGTCGCCCTCGCGCCAGCGTGTGAGCGTCTCGCTGATCTCCGCGACGGTAGTATCGACCGCCGAAGCGCGGTCGAACAGGTCACTCCACGTCATACAGCTCTGGAGGGGCGGGAGCCTCAAAAATCGACCGCCGGGGCAGCCGACAGGTGGGACGCCCCACAGTCGGCGGCCAGCCAGCGGGACGGCGGCATAATCGCGAGGGGGCTCCCGGATCGTCACACTTCTGTCTGACGGATGTTTAAGTGTGCTTGGGCAGAGCACTCGGATGGGCGCGCACCGACGGCCTCACACCCACAACTCCCATCCTCCCACGGCGCGCCCGGATACCTGCACTCACCTTTTTGCGTTCCGCCCCGGACGGACAGTCGAGAACCGAACAGTCGCGACAGGCGAGAAGGGATTCGACCGCGACCGATCACGATGGCGTCGGCAGTCCGGACTGACGGAGGCGCCGCGATTCCGCCGCCGACACCAGAGCGTACCCGAGCAGTCCGGTCGCGAGGAGTTCCGGACCGACGACCGCGCCAGACGCGACGGCACCCCCAGCGAGCGCGAACCCGACCGGGGAGCCGGCCCAGCCCGTCCGCCCGCTTGCGGTGCTTCCGCGGAGGACGGCGACGGCCCGGACAGCGAGTGCAAGGACGGCAGCACCGGCGACGGCACCGACGGCGACCGTCTCCGACGCGAACAGGCCGACGGCGTAGGCGAGCACGCCGCCGACCGCGAGCGTGAGCACCGCCCGCTTGAGCGTGCTCACGACCCGACTCGGCTCGGCGGACGCCACGGTCCGCTGCCCGGCGGTCGCACCTGGCAGGTCGTCGGCTGCGTCGTCGTGCGTCACGCGCTGTCCCTCGATGAGGAACGTCCGTTCGTGGTAGCCGTCCGGCGAATCGTCGGGATCGCCGGCGTGCCAGACGCCGTAGCCGGGAACGAGATCCGACTCGTGAGCCACCCCGGGGTACTCGATCTCGGTGTCGTCGAACTGGACGGGGAGACTGGCTGCCGTCAGGAAGTCGGGGCTGTCCTGGATCTGGAAGTGGAGGTGTGGCTCCGAGGATATCCCCGAGTGTCCGCAGCGGCCGACTACCTGGCCGCGCTGGACGCGCTGGCCGGGCTCGACCGGCACGCTCCCCGGCCGGAGGTGCGCGAGGAAACTGTACTCCGACTCGGCGTGCTTGATCACCACGTGGCCGCCCGGGATCGAGCGCTTCAGCGGGTGGGAGAAGCCGCCGCCCCGCGACGCCTCCAGCGCGGCGTCGAAGCTGTCGACGACGACGCCGTCGGCGGGTGCGACGACGGGTTCGTCGTAGCAGTAGTAGTTCTCGACGGCAGTGTTCGTCCCCTCGGGTCGCGAGCGGCCGTCCTCGTCGGTGACCAGGACGTCGTAGGCGTAGCGCTGGTTCGGGTAGATCCAGGAGTGGGAGTACTCCCGTTCGGGGCTGCCGTTGACGACGGTCCACGTCCCGTCGACCGGAAGCCGGTAGGGAGCCTGCTGCTCGTAGCTCTCGCTGTCGGGCAGCGACCCGCGGTGGCGCAGGAACGACGCCGCGCCGCCGGCCATCTGCAGGAGGTCCTGCGTGACGGTCATCGGGTTCAGGAACGTCAGCAGGATCATGAGGTACCCCACTGCGAACTCGCCGAGGCCACCCATCCGGAGCCAGTCGGTCGGCGTCGTCTCCTCGTCGGCGCCCCGGGCCAGCACCATATCGACGATCGGGCCGACGAAAAACCAGAGGAAAAACAGGAAGAACGGTTCGAACACCTCCAGAAACGAAAGCGAGTCGGACACGTAGGCGGGCAGCGCGAGGAAGCCGAGCAGTCCGAGCAGCGTCGGGTCGAACCGGCGGAGCAGTCGCCGGAGCCGTCCCGCGACTGCGGTCGCCCGGGATGGCGGGTCCGCGTCGTCAGTTGCTGTCGCGTTCTCTGTCATACCCGAAAGCAGGGCGGATTGGTACGTATAGGTTTTGAGAACTCGGGTTCACAAACTGTGGTAGCACACCGCATGACAGATGGGGACGGCTGGCGACCGGG
The DNA here is from genome assembly GCA_003021015.1 of Halobacteriales archaeon QS_4_66_20. GTDB lineage: Archaea > Halobacteriota > Halobacteria > Halobacteriales > Haloarculaceae > Halovenus. The sequence continues at coordinate 33,042 of PXRK01000051.1, forward strand.
GCGAGCGCCAGTCACAATAATCACTATGAGGAGTCACACACAAGTGAGGGCCATGACAGACTGGGTGGGTCGGGAGGAGGGTCCCGGCGGCGACAGGGCCAGCGTCCGGGAGGCGTTCTCGCTGCTCGCCCACGACATCCGCCTGGACATCGTGCTCGCACTGCTGGAGAACTGGGCGGCGGTGTGCACCGAACCGCAGTCGTACTCGGACCTGATGGACGCCGTCGGGATGCGTGACAGCGGGAAGTTCAACTACCATCTCGACAAACTCCGGGGGGTTTACGTCGAGCAGGTCGAGGACGGCTACGTCCCGACGGCGAGCGCGGTCGCGCTGTACCGGACGGTGCTCGCCCACCGGCCGACGGAGACGACCACCGAAGCCGGCGAACTCGACGAGCCCTGTCCACACTGTGGCGGAACGCTCGTCGAACAGTACGAGCGGTCGTTTTTCACCCTCGACTGCACCGACTGCGACAGCTGGGAGCTGCTGACCTACGTGTTCCCGAGAAACGGGCTGCGCGACCGGACCGGCAGAGAGCGGTACCGCGCCGTCGAGTCCCGCGCCGACTACCACACTGGCCTCGCCCGAACCGGCCAGTGCCCGTTCTGTGCCGGGCCCGTCACGTTCCACTTCGATCCCGAGGACGTCGAGGGGACGCCGCCGCTGGTCGGGATGACCTGCGACATCTGCACGTGGCACGTCGACGTCACCCTCCTCACGCCGCTGCGGTTCGTCCCGCGGGTCGCCGCGGCGCTGCTCGACCTCGGAATCGAGCCGCCGGTGATCGAGGCCGACACCATCGTCGAGATGACCGGCGAGATCCGCTCGGAGGAGCCGTTCCGCGTCGCACTGGACGTCACGTCCGAGGCGGGCACCGTGACCGTCGTCGCCGACGACGACCTCGTCGTGCAGTCCGTTGAGGTGACAGTGGAGTGAGTTCGGCTTCGCTGTTCTGCAACGGAAGGGGACGCCTCCCTGACACTCCCGTAGTGTGCCAGCAAGTCCCGGCTGGGCGAGCGTACGGGGGCTTGCGCCGACGGAAGACCCAGTAGAGCAGAGAGCACAACTTTTTCGCCAGTTCACCCCGAGCGCACGACCATGCCATCGCGGAGCGAGCGAGCAATCGGACTCACACTGTCGCTGTTCGGGTTCGGACTGTTGCGGCCGCTGAGCCAGCGGTTCGAGGAAACCGATATCAGGCGCCACGTCCTGAAGTGGCTGCCGGCGGTGCTCGTCGCGGGGTACGTGAAACTCGTCGAGGGTCGAGACGCGGCCTCTGTCGGCCTACGCTGGGACGGCCCGCGAACCTTCCTGCGGCGCGTCGCCGTCGGCCTCGCAGTCATGCTCGGCGCAAACGTCGTTGTCCAGCCGCTGCTGGACCGCCTCGACGACGGCGGGGAGTTCGAAGCCGACATCGCGGCGTTCACTGAACTGGGGTACTGCGAGCGCCTGTTCGCTGCGCTGACCGCCGGCGTGACCGAGGAGCTCCTGTTCCGGGGGTACGCGTTCGAACGGCTGGAAGAATGGAGCGACAGCGACGGGGTCGCCGCTACTGTCTCGACGGTCGTTTTCGTGCTCCTGCACCGCGGCGAGACCTGGAGCTGGCAGTCGGTGCTGCGGATCAGCCAGCCCGCCGCGATCACGACTGCGCTGTATGCCCGCTGGCGGGACCTGCTCGCACTGATGACTGTCCACGCACTCAACGACGCCATCGGGCTGTTGTTAGTTGAACGGTTCGAGGAATCGTAGTTACCGGAATCGAGATTGTTGGAGTTGTCACTGTCAAGACCGCCACAGCGTCAAAGAAAGCCCTCGGCCGCCTGGCGGCTCACGCTGAGCGGGATACCCTCGCTCCCGTCGGTCGCTCGGGTAGGGCCCGCTCAGCGACCGCCACGCGGCCTCAACGAACTGGAGGATGGGCGCAGCTTTTTGCCGTTCCAGGGGCAACGAACGCCGATGAGTACGCAGAACGGCATCGTGATCCACATCACGAGCGGCAAGCGCGAAGACTGGGAGATGGCGCTGCGGAACATCCTCAACCTGGCGCGGGACGAGTCGTTACCGACACCCGCGGACACGATGCGAGTCGTCGTCAACGGCGAGGCGGTCAAATTTCTCCTCGAAACCGCCACCGGGGCGCCGGAGGTCGTCGAGATGGCCGAGGCTGGCGTCCGGGTCGGGGCGTGCAGCAACTCACTCGATCGGTTCGGCCACGACCCGGAGACGCTCGTCGACGGCGTCGCGATCGTCCCCTCCGGCGTCGCTGAAGTCGTCCGGCTGCAACGAAAAGGGCACGCCTACCTGAAACTCCCGTAGTGGCCCACCGCAGGCGGCCTCTCCGCAGGAAGTGACTCACCCCAGGTGCCCACAGAGGAACGCACACACCCGGTCGGCGGCTTTCGCCTGCTGGCCGACGAAGAAGTGGTCGGCCGGCAGCCCCACCACCTCGTAGCCGAGCGCCCGGGCGCGCTCGACGACCGGCTCCCAGTCGGCTGTGTCGTCGCGCTCGCCGTAGACCACCTGCACCGGACACTGGATGTGGTCGAGCGCGGCCACGACGTCGCTGTCGTCGGCCACCTGCGCGGCGGGCGCGAGCGCCGACAGGACGTCCGGCGTGGGCCAGTCACCGTCCGGAACCGCAGCCAGCAGCGCCATCGCGCCGCCGAAGCTGAACCCGAACAGCCCGACCTGCTCGTAGGGCTCGGCGGCCCAGGCGAGCGCGTTCCGGACGTCGGTCCGCTCGCCGCGCCCCTCGTCCCAGGGGCCGTAGTCGAACCGCAGGCAGTCGATCCCCCGCTCGGTGACGGCGTCGCTGACCCCCTGCAGGCGGCTGTCGTGTCTGTCCCCGCGCATCTGGGGGTGTGGCGGGCAGGCAACGACCACTGACTCGGCCTCCCCGGCGGCGGTGTCGGCACTGTCGAGCGATGCACGGACGTCGCGGCGCCCGGGAATCCGGATGGGTTCGGTCACACGTACGTAAACGGATGTAAGAATTTTAAGTTTCGCGGGCTCGTGAAGGGAAGCATGGGCATCCTCTCGCGCGCATCGTACGTCATCCGGTCGAAAGTCAACGCCCTCCTCAACAGGGCCGAAGACCCCGGTCAGACGCTCGATTACTCCTACGAACAGCTCCGGGACGAACTCCAGAACGTCAAACAGGGCATCGCCGACCTCACCACACAGAAAAAGCGCCTCGAAATCCAGAAGCGCCGCCTCGAGGAGAACGTCGAGAAACACAACGAGCAGGCGCGCAAGGCCGTCGAGCAGGACCGCGACGACCTCGCGCGGAAGGCGCTGGAGAAGAAAAAGCAGAAGATGAACCAGATCGAGGACCTGGAGGGCCAGATCGCCGATCTGGAGCGCAAGCAGGACAACCTCATCGAGCAGAAAGATCAACTCCAGCGCCAGATCGAGGAGTTCCGCACCCGCAAGGAGACGATGAAGGCCCGCTACGAGGCCGCCGAGGCCAGCGCCCGCGTCAACGAGGCGATGACCGGCGCCGGCGACCAGATGGAGGACATCGCACGCACCATCGAGCGCGCCGAGGAACGCACAGAGGAGATGGAGGCCCGTTCCGCGGCACTGGACGAACTCCGCGAGTCCGGCGCGCTGGAGAACGCCGTCTCGGACAAGAGCAGCCTTGACCGCGAACTCGAGGAGCTGTCGACCGACGCCTCCGTCGACCGGGAACTGGACACGCTCAAATCCGAAATGGGCAAAGACGAGGCCGAGGCCGACGCCGAGGCCGGCGAGGACCTTGACGCCGACCTCGAAACCGACCCCGCCGAGGACGTCAACCTCGAGGACCTCGAGCAGGAGGTCTCCGAGTCCGAGGTCGACGCCGAACTCGGAGAGCTGAAAGAGGAGGAGTAGCCCGCCCGGGGCCGCCGCGGGATGCGACTGCTCGTTTTTCACGCCGACTCGTTCCGGTTCGACACTGATACTGGTGGCTGTAATTCTGTTACTCACCAGTCTCTGCTCTCTGCGGAGACAGACCCGTTCCGCCTGGATTCTCAATTCGAGTGTTCACATACTTACAGCCACCAGTATGACGACGGCACCGACACGACTGCCACGGGGACAGACACCGCCGAGCGCGAGGACTGCCTCGCCGCCTTCGTGACCGTCGAAACGGGCGACGAAACCGCCCCGGACGCGATCGTCGCCGACGCGCGGGACGCGATTCTCGACCTCGCCACGACGCTCCGGGCCGACGACGCCGTTCTCTACCCGACCGCAAACCTCGGCGACGACCCCGCCGACGCCGAAATGGCCGGCCAGGTGCTCGCGGCGCTCGAAGACGACCTCCTCGACGGCCGCGAGAGCGACGACAGGCCCGCCGTCGTCCGCGCCCCGATGGGCTGGAACACGTCGTTCGTCCTGGCCGCGAAGGCGCACCCGCTCGCCGAGCAGTCCCGGCAGATCACTGCAGCCGACGCGACGCGCGACTCGCCCGGGACCGATCGCGCAGAGCAGGAGATCCTGTTCCCCGACGGGTCCAGACAGTCACTCGGGGCGTTCCACAACGCCGGGACCGACGACGGAGCGACTGCCGACCCGTTGCGGACGCTTGCCGACCATCTCGTTCGGCACCAGAACGACGAACAGCAGGGCGACAGTCGCGAGTACTGGGTGACAGCGCGGGAGTCGGGGCTGCTCGCCCCCGCCGACGGCAGCGCAGCGACTCCCCGACTCACGCCACAGGGAACGTTCGTCCGGGACGCCATCGCCGAGTACGTGCGGGCGGTCGCTATGGATGCCGGAGCGGTGCCGATCGATCCGGCCACGGACGCGACCGACGAGAGCCGGACACCCGGCGACGAAGCGTCGCCGCCGCCGATTCGCCCCGCGGTGCTATCGGCGCTGGAGCGCAGGGAGTCGACGGGGCCGGAACCGAGCGTCGTGTGTACCGCGACACGGGTGGCGGCAGCCGACACCGGTCGGTCGGGACAGCCGGGGGCCACTGTGACGACACCGGAGGTGTGGACGAGGGCGGCGGACCGCTCGGCGGCACGGACGGCGCTCGCAACCCAGGTCGACGTGGTCCGGCGGCTGGCACACGCCTGCGCACTCGACACTGTCCCGCTGCTCCGGGTTCGCGCGTCGTTCGCGGCCGAGAACCGGGCGTGGGCCGACCGCCTCGTCGAGACGCTCGACGAGCCGATGGTGGTCGAACGCCGACGGGGGACACGCGGCGAGTGGCCACTCGCGCTCGCGTCCGTGGCCGCCGTCGCCGGGCAGCCGGTAGAGACGGGGACGGTCTGGCTCCGTCCCGGCGACGGCCGCGTGGCAGGCGAGGGGGCCGGGAGCGGCGAGGAAGCGATGGCTCCCGGCGCACTGCTGTGCTGTACGCCGGTCGGACCGCTCGAACGGGCGACTGCGACGGTCGGGGCACGGGCGACGATGCGGGATCCGCCGCGCCTGCCGACGTGGCTCGCCCCGACGCAGGTCCGGCTCGTCCCGACCGATCCCGACGCGTACCGCGAGTGCTGCCGGGAGATCGCGGCTACACTCGAAGCGACGGCGGTCCGGGTCGACATCGACGACCGCGACCTCTCCGTCGGCGAGCGCCTGGACCGCGCTGACGCCGACTGGCTCCCCTACGACGCCGTCGTCGGCGGCCGGGAAGCCGACGGCAAAACCCTCGCAGTGACCGTCCGCGAGACGGGCGAACAGATCGACCTGACGGCCCCGGAACTCGGCAACCGGATCCACGAGGAGGTCGGCGGCCGCCCCCGGAAGCGCCTGTATCTCCCGAAGTTCCTGAGCGAGCGCCCGGCCAGCCGTCAGTAGCTGCCGGCTGATTGTTCCACGGTGTGCCTGCCGGCTGAACAACCGCCGAATTCCTGCCCGTCAGGCAAACCAGATCCTGGCGGACTGAAAGGGCGAGGCCGCGTGGCGGTCGCTGAGCGGGCCCTACCCGAGCGACCGACGGGAGCGAGGGTATCCCGCTCAGCGTGAGCCGCCCCGGGGACTCCCCAAACCACAACAGTCCAGCCGAAAACAACCACTCAACCCAAACTCACTTCCTCGACCACTTCCGGCGAGTCGTTCGCGGGGTCGTTGACGGCCGTCGACACTGGGTAGGAACCCATCCGGTCGGCCGGGAACGGCTCCAGCAGCGACTGCGCCTCCTCCGGCGGCGCACGCAGCCACCGCTCCTCGTCCTCTTTGGGTAGAATCACCGCCATCCGGTGGTGGAGCTCCGCCACCACGGCGTTGGGCTCGGTCGTGACGATCGTGAACGTTTCGACGACGTCGGGGTCGCCTGCGTCGTCACCGTCACCGCCGGCAAAGGCGTCCAGCCCCGTCTGGGTGGTCGGCGGCTGCCACTGCGCCCAGAGGCCGGCCATCGCGAACGGCCCGTCGTCGGAGAGCGTCACCCGATAGGGCTGCGTGCCGCGGTCGGTCTCGGTCCACTCGTAGAACCCGTCGGCGGGGACCAGACACCGGCCGGCAGCCAGCGGCCCGTTGGCCTCCTGCCGAAACGCCGCCCGGAAGCTGGCTTTCCCTGCGACGGTCTCCGCCCTGGCGTTGATGTGGCCGCCGTCGTCGCGGTTGTCGGCCCACGACGGGATCAGGCCCCACTCCATCTGCCGGAGGGTGTCGGCCCCCTCGTCGGCGATCACGGGCAGCGACTGGCTCGGGGCGGCATTGTACCGCGGCTCGTACCCCTCGACGCTCCGGAGGTCGAACCGCTCGGCCAGATCCTGGGGCGGGACGAACAGGCTGTAGCGCCCGCACATGGTCACTCCCGGGAGTCGTGGTAGCGGTCGAGGTACTGGTCGGCAGACTCGCGGAGGTAGCCGACGTCGGTCCCGGTCGCCATGAAGTCGACGCCCCAGTCCTGGCGGCGCTCGACGGAGTCGAGGCCGGTCGCGAGCGTCCCCACGGCGACGTCGTGCTCGGCGGCCGCCGCGACCGTCCGCTCGACGGCTCCGAGGAACTGCTCGGACTCGAACTGGCCGAACACGCCGAGGCGGGCCGAGAGGTCCGCTGGACCGATAAACAGGCCGTCGAGCCCGTCGATGGCCGCAATCTCCTCGACGTCTTCGAGGGCGCCCTCGGTCTCGATCTGGAGGATCGTCGCGATCGACTCGTTGGCGCGGTCGACGTACTCGCCGAGGGACCTGCCGTACTCGGAGGCGCGACTGCCCGCGACGCCGCGAACCCCCTCCGGGGGGTACTGGGTCGCGTCGACCGCGGCCTCGGCCTCGTCGAGGGATTCGATCTGCGGGACGACGATCCCCCGCGGGTTCAGGTCGAGCAGGCGACGGATCTCCGCCCCGTTGTTCTCGCTGACACGGACGACCGGGACCGTTCCGGCGTCCGCGGCTTCGACAGCACGGATTCCGACCCCGATGTCCTCGATGGTGTTCTCGGAGTGTTCGCCGTCGAAGACGACGAAGTCGAAGTCGGCGTGTGCGAGATGCTCGGCCACTGTCGGGTTACCGATGATCGACCAGACGCCGACCAGCGGCTCCCGGTCGCGCAACCGCCTCGCGAAGCTCCCTTCCATGGCCTCTGTTGGGGTTGCTGTGCGTATAACCGCTTTGGGTGGGAGGTTCCGGTTTGGGTTGTTTTCGGTTCTGACAAGTGGGGGCTTTACAGCGCCGGCGGCCATCACTGCTCGCAGGGACGATGACTGACGACGCCGGCAGAGACGGGAACGGCTTCGGCGAGACGTACGCGATACCGATCACTGGGCTGCTGGCCCTGCTGTTCGCGGTGCTGGCGGGCGCGACGGTGTATCCGGCAGTGTCCTCGGGGTCGGTGGGCCTCCTCGGGTTCCCGGTCATCTTCGGTCTGGCGAGCCTGCTGTGCGTGCGGCTCCGCCAGCGGTACGTCGAATCGTCGGCGGAGTGATCACTCCGCCTGTCTGGCGAGTTCGAGCGACCAGAAGAAGCCGAAGTACGCGGGAATGCCGGCCAGCATGAACATGTAGAACGCCCACCTCGGCGCGCCGACGAAGACGAAATCGAACAGGAACCCGACGAGCGCGACCCAGACGACGGCGAACATCAGGTCGTACAGCATCCCCGACTTGTGCTCGCGGACGTGCTGCCGGAGGCGGTCGTCGAGGCTCATTGCGGTTCGGCTCCCGGGCGGTCGCGTGGCGGTAGCGGTATCATACGAGTGGGAATGATGTGGCCGCGGTTACTCTTCGCCCTGGACGTCCACCACGAGGACGGGAACGTGCGTCGAGCGCAGCGTCCGCTCGGTGACGCTCCCCAGCAGGGCCCGGCGGACGCCCGCGCGGCCGTGGCTGCCCATCACCACGAGGTCGATGTCGTTGTCCTCGGCGTAGTCAGCGATCATGTCATGGGGCTGGCCCCCGGCGTGGTGCTCGACGACGTCGACCCCCTGCTCCTCGGCGAGTTCGGCGACGTAGCCGGTCGCCGTCTCGGCCTTCCGGCGGAGTTCGGTCATCCCGGCGAAGTTCCCCTGCCGGATCCGGTCGACCTGTTCGGCGCCGAGGCTGTAGGCGATCGCGTCGGTGTCGGCGACGTACAGTGCGTGGAGTTCGGCGTCGTACTTCGTCGCGAGGTCGATCGCGTGATCGACGGCCGACTGGGCGACGTCGCTGCCGTCGGTCGGGACAAGGATGCGTTCGTACATGATCAGGTGTCCTCCCGGTGGTTGTCCACAGGCGGCCTACCGCCGTCAACCTGTCCCTCGTCGACAGGCTGGTCGGACGGCGTCGTGCTCACGTCGGTAGGCTGCCCGCCATCGGTCGCCGGTTCGCCGCCGTCGGTTGCGGCGTCGCGGGCCTCGAGCTTCCGTTCGACGACCTCCGCGGCAGTCGCGTCCCGCGCCATCGGGTCGGGGCTGTGACACTGCCGGACCATCATCTTGGTCTTCTCCGGAGGTTCGTCGGTGATGATCGAGACGAACACCATCGTGACGATGACCAGCGGCATCGCGATCAGTGCCGAGCCGATCGCGGGCATCCACGTGCTGAGGAGTTCGATGCCGAGCCCCTCGCCGCCGTTGATGAGGTTGAAGTTCCCCTCGTTGATCATCGGGATGAACCACAGCACGAGCCCGAGCGTCATGCCCGCGAGCGCGCCCTGGCGGTTGGCGTTCTCCCACCAGAGCCCGATGAAGAACATCGGGAACAGCACGATTGCCGCTAGCGAGAACGCGAACCCGACGAGTGCGGCGATCGGCTGGCCCGGGTCCAGCGCCGCGAGCGTCGTGATCGTGCCCAGCGCGATGATGCTCAGGCGGCCGACCAGCACCTGCTGGCGCTGGGTCGCGTCCTCGTTGATGATGTTCGCGTAGATGTCGTGGGCGATGGCCGAGGAGCCGGCGATGAACAGGCCGGCAGTCGTCGCAACGGCGCCAGCGCCGGTACCGGGTGGAGGTCGAATCGAAGGACGACGTCACGTTCTCGGTGTACAGCGCCGTACCGAACGCCGCGAAGGCCGGCGCGCTCAGGTACAGCAGGCAGATGAAAAACAGCCCCCAGGTACACGACCAGCGGGCGACCCGCTCGTTCTCGACGGTGTAGAAGCGCACCAGTACGTGCGGGAGCCCGCAGGTGCCGAAGATCAACGAGAACGCCGTCGCGATCCAGAGATAGTAGCTGCCGCCCTCGAACGGCGCGGAGAACTCGTTGCCGAGGTCGCTGATCAGCTGCCCGTACTCCAGTTGGGGTAACACCGTCGAGTAGCCCGCCGCCCAGCCGGTCGCGAGCAGGCCGATCAGGAACGCCGAGATGAGGATGATGTACTGCAGGGCCATGTTCTTCGTTGCGCCGAGCATCCCCGACAGCGCCAGGTAGCCGACGGTGACGACCATGAACAGCACCATCATCGTCTGGTAGGCGGACAGCGTCCCACCGGTGAGCCCCGAGAGGTCGCCGAGCATGTACATGCCGACCAGCCCCATCCCGCGGGCCTGCCCGATGGCGTAGACGAAGCCGATCAGAAACGTCGTCACTGCCGCGATGGCGCGCGCGGTGTCGGAGTTGAAGCGGTCGCCGACGAAGTCCGGCGCGGTGTACTTCCCGAACCGGCGCATCTGCGCAGCCATGAAGATCAGCAGGATGAAGTAGTTCGTCGTCCAGCCCACGACGAACGCCAGCCCGTAGACGCCGGTTGTCGCGATCAACGCGGCCATCCCCAGATAGGAGGCGGCCGACATCCAGTTCGCCCCGATCGCCATCCCGTTCTCGATGTTGCCGATCGAGCGGCCGGCGACCCACATGTCGTCGGTGTCGGCGACTTTGAACACGAACCCGACTGCCAGGAACAGCGCCATCATCGCGATGACGATGATCGCCGGCAGGATCTTGAACGAGATGTCAAGCCCCTCCGGAAGCAGCCCCTCCGATTGCAACAGCAGGTCGCTCGCGAGCAGCGCCGCGTCGCTCATTCACGGACACCTCCGTCAGTCGCCGCCACGTCCTCGCCGGTCGTCTCGGTTGTATACGGCTCGCTGGGCACGCCCTGCTCGATGCCGTACTTCCTGTCGATCTGATCGCGCTTGCGGGCGTACCACACCGAGAGCAACAGCGCCGCTCCCGGGCTGCCGATCGCGATCAGGAAGTAGTGCAGCGGGAACTCGAGTATCGGCATCGTCGACGTCATCGCTTCCGGCGCCAGCCACGTCAGCGTGATCGGGCCGAACGTGGTTAACGTCCAGATGATCGCGCCCGTCCAGATCACCTTCAGGTGGTCCCGCATGAACGGCGTCGCCGGGCGCAGGAGGTTGATCTCCACGTCGAGGTAGTCGATCTGCTCCTCCCGTTCGGCGTCGGACAGCTCGCCGGTCGTCGCTGTCTCGCCCCGCTCCGACACCGGTTCGCCGCCGTCCGTCGCTGGCTCGCCGCCGGTCGCTCCGTCGTCTCCCGCTGGTACTTCGTGGTCGGTGCCGTTGTCGTCTGTGTGGTTGTCGATCATTGGTAGTGGGTGTTACTCACTGCTCACTTTCTGCTGGATGTCATGGACAACGTCGGGGTTGCGCAGCGTGCTCGTGTTGCCCAGCTCGTCCCCGTTGGCGATGTCCTCTAACAGCCGCCGCATGATCTTCCCCGACCGGGTCTTGGGCAGCTCCGGCGTGAAAATCACCTGCTCGGGCCGCGCGATCGGCCCAATCGCATCCTCCACCGCCGCGATGATCTCCTCGCGGAACGCCTCGCTCTCCTCCTGGCCATCTTCGGTAATCACGTATGCGTAGACCGCTTCGCCTTTTATCTCGTGGTCGCCGCCCACCACAGCGGCCTCGGCGACGCCCTCGACACCCACGGTCGCCGACTCGATCTCCATCGTCCCCAGCCGGTGGCCCGACACGTTCAACACGTCGTCGACGCGTCCCAGCACCGTGATGTAGCCGTCGTCGTCGATCTTCGCGCCGTCCTCGGGGAAGTACACCCACTGGTCGCGCTCGGGATTGGAGTACTCGTCCCAGTACTCGTTGATGAACCGCTCATCGTTCTTGTAGAGGGTGCGCAGCATCCCCGGCCAGGGCTTGTTGACGACGAGGTGCCCCGCGCGGCCGGCCTCGACCGGATCGCCGCTCGGGTCGATCACGTCGGCGCTGATGCCGGGTAGCGGCGGCCCCGCCGAGCCGGGTTTCATCGTGTTGAGCGCCGGCAGCGTCGTAATCATCATCCCGCCGGTTTCGGTCTGCCACCACGTGTCCACGATCGGGCACTCCTCGTTGCCGATGTGCCTGTAGTACCACTTCCAGGCCCGCGGATTGATCGGCTCGCCCACGGTGCCCAACAACCGCAGCGAGGAGAGATCGTGCCGGTCGGGGTACTCCGGCCCCCACTTCATGAACGCCCGGATTGCGGTGGGGGCAGTGTACAGTTGCGTGACGTCGTAGTCGTCGACGATCTCCCAGAGCCGATCCTTGTCGGGATAGTCCGGCGTTCCTTCGTACATGACCGAGGTCGTGCCAAGCGCCAGCGGCCCGTAGACGATGTAGGAGTGACCCGTGATCCAGCCGATGTCCGCCGAACACCAGTACGTGTCTTCGGGCTTGACGTCCAGCACTGCGTGGCTCGTCCACGTCACGTACGAGAGATACCCGCCGGTGGTGTGCTTGACGCCCTTTGGCTTCCCGGTCGTCCCGGACGTGTACATGAGAAACAGCATATCCTCGGCATCCCGGGTCACAGGCTCGACGGTGGCACCGGCATGCTCCTCGACCAGGTCGCCGTAGACGTGTTCGCCGCCAGCGACGTCCGCGGGCGACTCCTCGCCCAGACGGTCGACCACGACGGTAGTCACGTCCCCGTCTACTTGCTCGCGGCCCTCCCGTGCTTTCGAGAGGTGATCCAGCGGGTCCCCACGGCGGTAGTACCCGTCGACAGTCACCAGGTGTTCCGAATCGGACGCGTTCATCCGCTCGGCTAGTGCGTCCGCCGAAAAGCCCGCAAAGACGACGGCGTGTGGCGCGCCGATGCGTGCGCAGGCGAGCATCGCGATCGGCAACTCCGGAATCATCGGCATGTACATCGCCACCACGTCATCTTCCGTGACACCTTGGTCGCGAAGTGCCGCCGCGAACTCGTTGACTTCCCGATGTAACTCCTCGTAGGTGTAGGTCCGCGTCTCGCCGAGTTCGCCGATCCACTCGATGGCTGGTTCGTCGCCGCGGTCGTCGAGATGACGGTCCAGGCAGTTCGCCGACGCGTTCAACTCGCCGCCGACGAACCACTCGTAGAACGGCTCGTTGTCGTCGACCAGTACCTCGTCGTAGTCGGTCTCCCAGTCCAACAGATCAGCCGCACGCTCCCACGCCTCCGGCCAGTTATCCTCGAACTCATCCTCGATGCCGGGATCGGTGACGTTGGCCTGTTCGACGAACGATTCCGGGGGCTCGAACTCGTCCTGTTCCGCGAGTCGTGCTTCGAGGTGCACCTCGGTATCGTCTGACATACGCGACTCACTGCACACAGAGCCGTCTTAAGCGAGGACCCTAACTATCACAATTCCTCATTCATTCACTACTAACTCGAAAAAACCATCTCAATATTGGGAGAAATATACTGGATTGCTTAAATAGGCGCGCACTGGCGGCCGGTCGAGGCGGGGAAACCGGCCGAAACGGCCAGCGACAGTGCCCCCGAAGCAGCGGCATGCTAATTACTTACATGTATCAGCCCTCCTCGAACAGGGAGTTGAGCAGTTTCTGCTGTGCTTTGCGGAGGTGGTTGTGCAGCGTCGGGGCGGAGACGCCCATCGACTCCGCGAGGTCCTCGGCAGTGCTGCCGCGGGGCCACTCGAAGTAGCCGGCGTAGTACGCCCCCTGGAGGACGGCGCGCTGTTTGTCGGTGAGCCGGTCGTCGAGCGTCTCCCGGAGGCTGCGCGGCTGCTGTGCGGCCTGGCGCTCGCGTTTGCTCGCCAGCGACAGCGAGGGGTACTGCCGGCCGAGGTCGTCGTGGACGGCCCTGACGTCCGTTTCGGGCACGAGCTCGCAGGTCAGCGTTGCCACGCCGTTCTCGACGCGCAGTCCGGTGATCGTCCCGCCACGCTGGGCCAGTGCGAGCAGCGGCGAATCCGCGTCGAGCACGACCTCGAGCAGGCCGCCGTCGTCGTGCCGTCTGAGTAGCCGGACGTCGCCGACGCCGTCAGCGTCCGCCGCCGCTTCGAGCGCCCGCTCCGCGCTGGTTTCCCGGAGGCCGAGGAAACAGACCAGCGAGCCGCCCTCTCCCGGCACGACGCCGTCGAGGTGAAGCGAGCAGTCGAGCGTCGCCGAGAGCCCGGCCAGCGTCGCCGCCCCGTCGCTGTACTGGAAGCGCACCTCCAGCACCTGCCCGCCCAGCAGCAGCAGTTTCCGCTCGGTGGCCGTGATGGCGAACGCGACCCGTCGGCCGAGCGCGTCCAGGGCCGTCCGCTCGGGCCGGTCGAACGCCCCCTGGCTCCCCGCCCGAACCGCGAGGACGCCGTAGGTCGTCTCGCTGTGGGCCAGCGGCGTGGCGGCGAGCAGCCCTCGCCCCTCGCGGTCGCTCGCGGGCCCCGGCTCGTCGGGCGCGACGAGCGTCTTTCCGGTCTGGCGGGCCCGCCGGAGGAGCTCCGTGCTCGCGGACCCCTCGAACCGGTCGGGGCTCTCGCCCGCGTGGGCCCGCACGGTGAGCCGGTCGCGGTCGGGCTCGACGTCCGTGACCCAGGCCGCCCGGTACACCTCCGTGAGCCGCGAGCAGACCTCCCGGTCGATCTCCGTCCGCGTTGGCGCGCTGACCAGCGCCTCGTCGACCGATTCGAGCGTCACGACGAGCCGCGACAGCCGGCCGGCGTCGGTCGTGCCCCCGTCGAGCTGTTCGAACGCCGTCGCGATCTCCTCCTGTGTCGGCGATCGCAGCTCCCCCAGCAGGTCGTCGACGCCCTGCCAGCCGCCGACGGCGGCCACGACGCGGGCGTCGACCCCGTGTTCGACCAGCAGCCGCTGGCCGAACTGCCGCCGCAGCGTCGAGGGCGTCACCGCGTCGAACGCCGCCCGGCCGGTCTCCGACGCCGCGCGCGCCCCGATCTCGCCGACCAGCATCTGGACGCGCCGCGGCGTCACGTCCACGAGCGGCTCGTCGTCGCCGAGGTCGTTGCTCCGGACGTACTGTTCGACGTCGTGTGCGACCTGCTCGGGAACGTACGCCGTCCGGGTGTCGCCGTCAGTCTCTTCGACAGCCAGGAAGCGTCCGTCACTCCCCTGGCGGTCGTCGAAATCCGACGGCCGGACAGCGACGACCTCCGCCGCGCGCAGCCCGACCTCGCCACAGAGCCGGACGACGAGCTCCTCGCGGTGGGTCGCCGTCGCCCGCCGGAACCGTTCGTACTCCCGCGCCGTGAGCCGCGGCTGCGCTGTCGCCATTTCGGGATACTACAGTATTGCGAAACCTTGCCAATACGTGTTTCGGCTGTCCTGCTGGAGAGTTACAGCGCCCGAATCCCTAGTTGTCCGTCGATTTGCTTCCGGGACGTGACTCACGCGAGTCCAGTCCCGTAGAGAAACCGCCTATTCTGGCCGTGGTATTTCGGAGTAGCATAGCACTCCGAAATGTCGGACATTCCGTGGGGCGCGTGCGACCGGATCGAGGGCTAGTTAGGCCGGATCGAGCCGCGATGTCGGGTCGCGTCCTGGACGAACTGGAACCAGCCTAGTCCCCGAAGATCGACGATTCGATCTCCCCGACCACCTCGGGGTTGCGCAGCGCGCTGGTGTCGCCGGGCTCCTCGCCGTTGGCGATGTCGGTGAGCAGGCGCCGGACGATCTTGCCGGAGCTCGTCTTCGGGAGTTCGGCGGTGACGACGACCTCGTCGGGGCGGGCGAACCGGCCGATCGCGTTCTCGACGGCCGCGCCGATCGCCGCGGCCAGCGAGTCGGCGTCCGGGCTGTTGTCCGTCGGACTCACGTACGCGAACAGGCCGCGGCTGCCGCCGTGGTCGACGTCGACGACGGCAGCCTCGGCCACGCCGTCGACGCTGGCGATCGCCGACTCGATCTCCATCGTCCCCAGGCGGTGCCCGGAGACGTTCAGCACGTCGTCGACGCGGCCCAGGATCGTGACGTAGCCGTCCTCGTCGACGAACGCACCGTCGCCGGTGGGGTAGGCCCACTCGAACGCCGACAGCGGCGGCGCCTCCTCCTCGGCGCGGCCGGCCCAGCGCTCGCCCGTCGAGAGTTCGCGCGCCATCCCCGGCCAGGGCGTGTCGATCACGAGGTAGCCACCCCTGCCCGGGCCGACCGGCGTGCCGTCCTCGCCGACGACGGCCGCGCTGACGCCGGGCAGCGCCATCCCCGCCGCCCCGGGCTTCATGTCGTGGACCCCCGGCAGCGTCGCCAGCAGGTGGCCGCCCGTCTCGGTCTGCCACCAGGTATCGACGACCGGGCAGTCGCCGCCGCCGACGTGCTCGTAGAACCACTGCCAGGCCTGCGGGCTGATCGGCTCGCCGACGGTGCCCAGCAGGCGCAGGCTGGAGCGGTCGTACCGCTCGGGGTACTCCGGGCCCCACTTCATGAACGTCCGGATGGCCGTCGGCGAGGTGTAGAACACGTCGACCGCGTGGCGCTCGATCAGTTCCCAGGGCGTGCGCCGCGAGGGGAAGTCGGTGCCGCCCTCCTGGAGCAGTACCGTCGTCCCCAGCGCCAGCGGGCCGTAGACGACGTAGGAGTGGCCCGTGATCCAGCCGATGTCGGCCGTACACCAGTAGGTGTCCGTCGGTTTGACGTCCAGCACCGCGTGGCTCGTCCACGCCGCGTACGCGAGGTAGCCGCCGGTGGTGTGCGTGACGCGCTTTGGCGCGCCGGTCGTGCCGGAGGTGTAGCTGTAAAACAGGTCGTCGGTCGCGGCGCGTTCGACTGGATCGACCGTCTCGCCCGCGTGGGCGTCCCGGAGCGCCCCGTACTGGTAGTCCTCGTCGCCGAGCGTGTAGTCGCTGCCGAGGCGGTCGACGACGACCGTCGTGACGTCGCCCTCGACGTCGACGCAGGCGGTCTCGGTCCGGGTGAGCGAGGAGACGGCGTCTCCGCGGCGGTAGTACCCGTCGCAGGTGAAAAGCACCGCCGAGCCGGCGGTGTTCATCCGCTCGGCCAGCGCGTCCGCGGAGTATCCCGCGAACACCACCGCGTGTGGCGCGCCGATGCGGGCACAGGCGAGCATCACGACCGGCAGTTCGGGAACCACCGGCAGGTGCAGCGTCACGACATCGTCCTCGCCGACGCCGAGCGAGCGAAGCGCCGCGGCGACGGCGTTGACCTCACGGTACAGTTCGAGGTAGGTGTACGTCCGCGTCTCGCCGCGCTGTCCCTCCCAGACGAGCGCCCGCTGGTTCTTCCGGCGGTCGAGGTGCCTGTCGAGACAGCTACCCGTGGCGTTGAGCCCACCCCCCGGGAACCACTCCATCGTCTCCTCGTCGAAGACCGCGTCGTACGGCGTCGTCCACTCCAGCAACGCGGCGGCGCGGTCCCAGTCGTCGGGGTGCTCGAACTCGGCGACGTCCGCCCCCGAGACGTTCGCTTGCTCGACGAACGACGCTGGCGGCTCGATCCGCTCGTCGGCCGGCCCGCGCGTGTTCAGTGCCAGGTCGTCGTCGCGCATCTGTCTGGACATACGTGTTTGTACGCTTAAGCGTTGTTCCCGGCGCAGTGAACCGACCGCACGACCGTTCCGATCCGACCGGGGACTGTTCGACGTCGGACTCCGTCGACGACCACGGCATCCCCCGGGGAAGCACGCTCATCAGCCGGACGTACAACCGACTCGCGGCCGGGAGAGTCGTTCCGGCGGCTGACGGGACCCGCGGTTCGAAACCCTTTTGTAGTTTTTAGGTTAGCCTAAAACATGGATCAACACTCCACGCCGACGAGGCGGCAGCTACTGAAGACGGGTGTCGTACTGGTCGGGGCCGGCGCAGCGGCGGGCTGTGTCGGCGGCGAGGACGAGGGCAACGGCTCCGGAAACGGTGACGCGGGCGACGGCAGCAACGGCTCCGGAAACGGTGACGCGGGCAACGGCGGCAACAGCGAGACAGACGAGAACGGTACCGACGACAACGGAATGGAAAACGGCGACGACGGGATGGAAAACGGCGACAACGGGATGGAAAACGGCAGCGACGGCGAGTCCGGCGACGGGAGCTACGCCGTGACGATGGAGCCGGTGGGTGCCGTCGAGTTCGACGCCGTCCCGGAGGCGTGGGCCGCGAACAACGGCAGCTGGGCGGACATGGGGATCGCCCTCGGGCGGGCGCCGCCGGAGGCGGTGTACCTGGCCGGGCGCTACCACACAAAGCTGTACGACGAGATCCCCGGCGTGAGCGTCGACGGGGACGCCGTCGAATCGCTGTGGACGAGCAAACTCGACCCCGAACAGTTCCTCGCGCTGGGCGAGGAGGTCGACGTGCTGGTGATGGACCCGAACTTCCTGGTCGGCCGCAGCGACGGCATCGACGAGAACGACATCGACCGGATCGAGTCCGCCGGCACCCCGTTCTTCGGCAACAGCAGCTTCTCGCGGGGGTACGAGTGGCACGACTACGAGTACCTCTCGCTGTACGAGGCCTTCGAGCACATGGCAGAGCTATTCCAGGAACGGGAGCGCTACAAGGCGTTCGCGGCGCTGCACGAGGAGTTCCAGGCGAACGTCGCCGATATCGTGCCGCCGGAAGACGAGCGGCCGTCGGTGACGATCATGTGGCCACAGCCCGCCGAGGCGCCCGAGGCGTTCTCGCCGTACCTCATCGACGAGGGGACCAGCTTCAAGCAGTGGCGCGACCTCGGCGTCGAGGACGCGTTCGCGACGACGGATGTCGAGGACTTCCACGCCGGCCGCGCCCGGATCGATTACGAACTCCTGCTACAGATCGACCCGGACGTGCTGCTGATCCGCGGCAACGAGGCCAAGACCGCGGCGGAGTTCCGCGACACCGTGCTGTCGTTCATGGAGAGCCACAACGTCGCCAGCGAACTCACCGCGGTGGGGAACGGCGACGTCTACCGCGGCGGGCCGCTGTACCAGGGCCCGATCACGAACATGGTGCTCACCGAGCGGGCGGCCAGTCAGGTGTACGGCGTCGAGGAGGAGCTGTTCGACCGCCAGCGCGTCGCCGACATCGTCAACGGCGAGTTCTGATACTGGTGGCCGTACGTACGTGCAAACTCGAATTGAGAATCCAGGCGGAACGGGTCTGTCTCCGCAGAGAGCAGAGACTGGTGAGTAAAAGAATTACAGCCACCAGTATGACTGGCAATTGAGTTCTCTCATCTCACCCAGAACTCAAAAGCGGCAGGACGAACGCGATACCCAGGCCGCCGACGAGAGCCGTCATCCAGTAGGCGACGCCGCTGGAGATGATGACGCCGGTGGTTACCTGCTCTATCGAGTGTGCCGTCAGCGAGGTGATGAAGATCACGAGAACGCCCTCGACGCCGCCGACGCCGCCGGGGGAGGGAACGGCGCTGGCCAGTTTGCTGAACGGGACGGCGAACAGGACGATCGGCAGCGGAACTGCGACGCCGACCGCCCCGAGCGCAATCCAGAGTGCCAATACCGTGAGAAACAGCGTACAGAACGTGAGGATCGACAGTTCGGCCACCAGCCTCCGATTCGTTGTGAGATCGACGAACCGCGAGGAGAACCCCGAGATACGATTTCGGATGTCCTCCTTGTCCAGACTGGGGACTCGCGGAATGACGGAGACAGCGTTCGCGAGCGCCACGACGGCCGCCGTGGCGATTGCTTCCGCCCGGTCCTTGTGGCTCCACAGGACGATGCCGACGAGCGGAACGAGAAGCAGCACTGCACCGAACAGGCCGAAGATCGGCTTGATCGACGACGGGATGACCGTCGGGAAGACGACGAAGTACGTCGAACCGACGACGAACACCGTCATCGCCGGGACGAACTTGACGGTCTCGATGACGGAGATCGCCGCCAGGGAGTCCTCGTAGGTGTCGTCGATCGCGTCGGTAATGATGCCGGCGGCGATCGGTTCCCCGCTCAACTGGGCGAGCGGGGTTGCCTTCTTCGCAAACGACACGCTCGCCGAGATGAAGACGGCCTGGAGGTAGGACACGGTGACCTCGAACCGTGCGAAGGCGGCGTACACGATCAGTCCGTGGAACAGCCGTCGAACTGCGATTGCCGAGACGACCGCGGCGGCCAACTGGGGCTCCATCGACGCCACTGCCTCGAGGAACTCCTCGACGCCGACGAAAAAGATAAGCAGCGCGAGGAGACATGCCGTGACGAGTACGCCGACCCCGATGCGGGTCCCTGTCTGCACATGCTGGCTACGGGGTGGACGGGGAAAATTAAGCTCCGGATACCACGGGTACGGGGAGGGTTTCGTAACTGTAGGGCTGTGCTCGCCCGGCCCGGAACCGAACCGGTCGGTCGGCTCATACTGGTGGCTGTAAGTACGTGAAAACTCGAATTGAGAATCCAGGCGGAACGGGTCTGTATCCGCAGATAGCAGAGACTGGCGGGTAAAAGAATTACAGCCACCAGTATCACTCCAGCGGCCGGTCCCGGAGCGTCTTTTGCTCGACGGCCATCGACTCGACGACGATGTCCCCGGCTGGCAGCCGCTCGACCGCGACGGTCGTGACCAGCACCGACCGGTGACTGCCTGGGACGATTGTGACGGGAGAGTACGAACCGATACACAGCGATCGGTTTTTGCTCCTTCACGAACGACAAGCGAGCGCATGGGTTGGGCAGGAATCGAACCTGCGGCCTCCGCCGTGTGAAGGCGGCGTCATAACCGGGCTAGACCACCAACCCGTACCCCGGGTTTACTTCAGCGCCCGACTTAAGAATTATCTTCTCACTGCTCGGGCGTCCCGCGGACCGACGCCAGGCGCTCACGTGCCTCGCCGATGGCTTCTTTCGCTTCGCCTTCCGCGCGCTGCTGGATGTCCGAGAGCTCGATATCTGGATAGCTAGACTCGGAAATGCTGGCCGGTTCCAATAGTTAGCCCCCCAACACTGGTGGGTTGGGGATGACCTACTGCGTATGGCCGGATCACACGGTTACAGTAGTATCGTGACGTACCGCAGACACGATGACATCGTGACGTACCGCAGACACGACGGCATCGTGACGTACCACAGACGCGACAGCACCGCTGCCCGGTGCATGGAGGGTCAGTGAGATGACGTCGACAGGGTCCGTGGTGGAGTCCGTGGAGGCGGGGAACGCCACGGTGTCGCTCGGGAACGTCAGGCGGACCTACTACCTCGGCGAGCCGGTTCACGCGCTCGACGGCGTCTCGCTCGACCTGCCGGACGGGTCGTTCACAGCGGTGATGGGCCCCAGCGGATCGGGCAAGAGCACGCTGATGAACATGGTCGGCTGCCTCGATACCCCCGACGAGGGAACGGTCCACGTCGAGGGCCGGAACGTGACGGCGCTGTCCGGCAGCGAGCGGGCGCAACTGCGCGGCACCGAACTCGGCTTCATCTTCCAGCAGTTCAACCTGATGCCCCGTCTGACGGCAGCCGAGAACGTCACGCTCCCGCTGGTGTTCAACGACGCGGTCGACGTCGACCGCCGGGAACGCGCCGAGACGCTGCTCTCCCGGGTCGGGCTGGGCGACCGGCTGGATCACGCGCCGCCGGAACTGTCGGGCGGCCAGCGCCAGCGGGTCGCCATCGCCCGGGCGCTCGTCAACGAACCGTCGCTGGTCCTCGCCGACGAACCCACGGGGAACCTCGACACCGGAACCGGCGCTGAGATCATGGACCTGTTCGCGGAACTGCACGCAGCGAGCCGGACGATCCTGATGGTCACCCACGAGCGGCACATCGCCGAGCACGCCGAGCGGATCGTCCACCTCGTCGACGGGCAAATCCAGGAGATCGAACAGCTCGACTCGGGCGCCCACACGGGGGGATCACAGTGAAGGTCACCGAGAGCTTCCGGATCAGCTGGCGGGCGATCACCGGTCACAAGCTGCGGTCCGGGCTGACGACGCTGGGCATCATCATCGGCGTCGGCTCCGTGATCGTGTTCATGGTGCTGGGCGGCGCGTTCGAGCAGAACATCGCCCAGGAGATCGAGGAGGGCAACGACGAGCCCGGGATGTGGGTCCACACCCAGCAGGCAGACAGCGGCTTCGGTGACTCGCCGTTTGTGAGAGCGAAGTTCTTCACCGATTCCGACGTCGCGGCACTCGAATCGATCGACACCGTCGAGTTCGTCGCCCCGAGTGCGAGATTCCCGGTGGCCCAGCTCACTCACGACGGCCACCAGCGGACGGGCGGCTTCGCGGTCGAGGCGACCACGCCGGAGCGACTCGAGGGTGACGTGGTCGAGGGTGACACGTTCGCCGCCGAGGACGAGATCGTCCTCACCGAGGAGGCGACCGATCTGGTCGAAGGCGGCCTCTCTGTCGGCGACGAGGTGGAGATCAGCTTCGACGGCGCCGGGTCCGAAACGTTCACCGTCGTCGGCATCGTCGAGCCCACGAGCACGGGTGGCAACAGCCTCGTCCCGACGGCCGGCTACGTGTCGCTGTCGAACTACGAGACGACCATCGAAACGCCCGACGGCAACCAGGAGCGTGCGTACCGCGAGCTGATCGTCGCCGCCGAGAGCTCCGAGGTGCTCGACCAGGCACAGCAAGACACCCTCAAGTACCTCCGGAGTGATTCCGACGCAGCACAGCTCAAAGAAGACGAGCACGTCCTCAAAGCGCAGACCGTCGACGACGCGATCGACCAGGTGGGTGACATCGTCGACCAGCTCACGGTGTTCATCGGCGGGATCGCGGGTATCTCGCTTGTGGTGGGCTCGATCGGCATCGCGAACATCATGATCGTCAGCGTCACCGAGCGCACCCGCGACATCGGCGTGATGAAGGCCGTCGGCGCCCGCAAGCGCGACGTGATCCAGCTGTTCCTCGTCGAGTCGGTCATCCTCGGCGCGATCGGCGCGCTGCTGGGCGTGCTCGTGGGGCTCGGGTTCGGCTACCTCGGCGTCTCGGTGATCGGCTGGCCGATGGTACTCCCGACGGACTGGATCCTCATCGCCGTCTTCATCGGCGTCACCGTCGGCGTCCTGTCGGGGCTGTACCCTGCCTGGCGCGGCGCCAAGGTCGACCCGATCGAGGCACTCCGCCACGAGTGATCGAGATCATCTCGACACAGATCGGGACTATCAGGGTCGATTTTTGTTTCCTGGAGCAGTCGGCTCCTCCCCAGGACGGGGAGTCGGGCGGTTACTCGTCGCTGCCCTCGGAGTCGTCGTCGAACTCGACGGTGTCGATGACCTTCAGCGGGACGTCCCGGAGCGCGCCACCGATGTCACTTTTCGCGATGCGCTGTGCGTGCTCGGTGCTCTCGGCGTTGAACACTTTTATCTCGAGCATCAGCCCGACCAGCGACGTGTCGGCAGCGATGAAGGCCGAGTCGAACGGTTCGCCACAGGCTGGGCAGTCCGTGAACCCGACTTCGACTTCCACGTAGTCCATGTCTTCCTGATTGAGCCGCTTCCCCGCCTCGCTGACAGCCACGCCGATCGCGTCGTCGACGTTGTTCACGTCGTGGACCAACCAGGCCGCTTCCAGCACGACTCGGTAGTTCATACGTGGACACTGTTGGGGCACCTATTCGGTTCTTTTGATTTCCCCCGAAAAGCCCGGGCCATTCTCCCGAACGAGTAGTTTATTAGGCAACGAGCGTGTAGGCGGGGTATGCAGGATCCAGCTCTCGGCTCCGAGTTCTCGCAGCATCCCGACCAGTTTTCCGGCCGATTCGACACCAATCCCTACGAGCCGGAACTGGGGTCGCTCCCCGACGGGAACCGGGACGAGGAGGCCGTCAACAAGACCGGGACGACGACCATCGGCATCGCCACAGAGGACGGCGTCATTGTTGCGACCGACAAGCGCGCCAGCCTCGGCGGGCGGTTCGTCTCGAACAAGAACGTCCAGAAGGTCGAGCAGATCCACCCCACGGCGGCGCTGACCCTCGTGGGATCGGTCGGCGGTGCCCAGTCGTTCATCCGGACGCTGCGCGCGGAGGTCAACCTCTACGAGGCCCGCCGCGGAAAGGAGATGAGCATGCAGGCGCTGGCGACGCTTGCGGGCAACTTCGCGCGCGGCGGCCCGTTCATCGCCATCAACCCGGTTCTCGGTGGCGTCGACGACGAGGGGACCCACGTCTACAGCATCGACCCTGCCGGCGGCGTGATGCAGGACGACTACACGGTCACCGGCTCCGGGCTGACCGTCGCCTACGGGACGCTGGAGGCCCGCTACGAGAAGGACATGTCCCTGGAGGAAGCCCAGCAGGTCGCTGGCGCCGGCATCAAGGCGGCCGCCGAGCGCGACACCGGCTCCGGCAACGGCATCTTCGTCGCCGAGGTCACCGAGGAAGGCGTCGAAATCGACGACTACGACCTCGACGAACTCGACGTATACACCCGGACGTGACTCTGTGACACGCCAGGGCACGATATCCACGAGTATCGACCCTGACAGTCCCGATCTGTGTCGAGATATCTGAGACAAATCACGTCCGGGTGTACGTGAGAAGGCCCTCCGCCAGGATCATATGGTCCGGCGGTGAAAGGGGGACATGGACCTGTTCGGGACGGCCGGAATCCGCGGGCCCGTGGCCAGAATCACGCCGGAGCTGGCGCTGTCGGTCGGCCGGGCCGCCGGCGTCGACGCCGACGAGGTGGTGGTGGGCCGCGACGGCCGGGACACGGGCGAGTCGCTTGCTGCCGCAGTGGAGGCGGGGCTGACCAGCGCCGGGGCCGACGTGCGCCGTGCCGGCCAACTCCCCACGCCGGCGCTCGCGTTCGCCTCGCAGGGGCGGTACGGCATCATGCTGACGGCCAGCCACAATCCGCCGGAAGACAACGGCATCAAGCTGTTCGTCGACGGACAGGAGTTCGACCGGGAGCGCGAACGCCGCGTCGAGAGGCGCGTGGCCGACGACGTCGCGCCCACCAACTGGGACGAGTGGGCGACGACCGAGACTGTCTCACCGCTGTCGACGTACCGGGGAGCAGTCGCGTCGTACGCCGCCGAGCACGGCGCATCCCCAGAGGGCATGACGGTCGCCGTCGACTGCGGCAACGGGATGGCGAGCCTGGCGACGCCACAGGTGCTGCGTGAACTCGGTGCGAACGTCGTCGCGCTGAACGCGAACGTCGACGGGCAGTTCACCGCGAGGGAGAGCAAACCGACCGCCGAGAGCCTGACGGACCTCAGGGAGTTCGTGGCCGACGGCCCCGCCCGGTTCGGCATCGGCCACGACGGCGACGCCGACCGCATCGTGATCGTCGACGGCGAGGGCGATGTCATCCACGAGGACACCATCCTCGCACTCGTCGCCGGGCACTACGTCCGCGAGTCGGCGGCCGGCGACCCGGTGGTCGTCACGACGCCGAACGCCTCCGGCCGGATCGACCAGCGCGTACGGGCGGCGGGCGGCCGCATCGAGCGCGTGCGCCTTGGCGCGCTCCACGAGGGCATCGCTAGCGCGCGAGCGGACGGGAGCGGAGGGACGAGGGTCGTGTTCGCCGCCGAACCCTGGAAACACATCCACCCCGCGTTCGGCGGGTGGATCGACGGCGTCGCTTCCGCGGCCGTGTTCACGCGCCTGGTCGCCGAGGAGGGGCTCTCGACGCTGCGCGGCCGCGTCACGGAGCGACCGTACCGGAAGAAGAGCGTCCCCTGCCCCGAGGAGAAGAAGGAGCCGGCCATGGCGCACCTGGAGCGAACGCTCCCGGAAGCGTTCCCGGAGGCGTCAGTCGACATGGAGTACGGCGTCCGCCTGGAGTTTGGCGATGGCGAGTGGACGCTGGTCCGCCCGAGCGGAACGGAGCCGTACATCCGGGTGTACGCCGAGAGCGACCACGTCGACGACCTGGTGAACGCGGTCATCGAGCGGATCGAGCGGGCGATCGAATCACAACAATCAGTATGAGGGGCCGGGACCGCGCGGACGGCGTTAGCTATTTTTGACTCATTGCCGGAGAGTCGAACATGCTCCCGGCGGCCGAGAGCTACTGGCTCGTCCGCCTGCTGTTCCAGCGGGCGCTGGCGATCATCTACCTCTCGGCGTTTCTCGTCGCCTGGTTCCAGTTCCGGCCGCTGGCCGGCGAGGACGGCCTCCTCCCCATCGAGAACTACGTCGAGCGCGCGTCGTTCAAAGACCGCCCCAGCCTGTTTTATCTTTACCCGTCTGATCGAGTGATCGGCCTGACTGCGGGCGCCGGGGTCGTCCTCTCGGTCGCTGCGCTGCTGGGGCTCCCGTACCTGTTGCCCGAGCCGTACCCCGTCGTCACCTCGATCCTCCTGTGGGGGCTGCTGTGGGCGCTGTACCTTTCCTTTGTCAACGCCGGCCAGCTGTTCTACGGCTACGGCTGGGAGTCGATGCTGCTGGAGACGGGGTTTCTCGCAATCTTCCTCGGCGCCGGCGACACCGGGCCGCCGGTGCTGGTGATCTGGCTGCTGAAGTGGGTGCTGTTCCGCAACATGTTCGGCGCTGGTCTCATCAAGATCCGCGGCGACGACTGCTGGCGCGAGCTCACCTGTCTGGATTACCACTACGAGACTCAGCCGATACCGAACCCGCTGAGCTGGTACGCCCACCACCTCCCGGAGCCGTTCCACCGCGTCGAGGTGCTGGGCAACCACGTCGTCGAACTCGCCGTCCCCTTCCTGTACTTCGCCCCCCAGCCATACGCCGCCGTCGGCGGCGTCCTCACCATCGGCTTCCAGCTGTGGCTCGTGCTGACCGGGAACTTCGCGTTCCTGAACGCGCTCACGATCGTCCAGGGGGTCGCGACGTTCAGCGACGGCGTCATCGCGGCGGTCCTGCCGGTCGGAACCCCGGAGCCCGCTGCGACGCCCGTCCCGCTGGAGATTGCCGCTGCTGCCCTCGCGCTGCTGGTGCTCGCGCTGAGCATCAGGCCCGTACTGAACATGCTCTCGCCGTCGCAGGTGATGAACACCGCCTTCGATCCGCTGAATCTCGTCAACACGTACGGCGCGTTCGGGTCGATCACGAAGCGTCGGTACCAGCTTGTCATCCAGGGCACCCGCGAGTCGAATCCGGCGGAAGACGACTGGGAAACCTACGAGACGAAGGGCCAGCCGGTGCGGACCGACGAGCGGCCGCCGCAGTGGGCCCCGTACCACCTGCGGCTGGACTGGCAGCTGTGGTTCGCGTCGATGCGTCCGCGGCCAGGTCCCCGCCAGCGCTGGCTGTTCGCCCTGCTCGAAGCCGCGCTCGAGAACGACGAGAAGAAGCTCTCGCTACTCGACACGAATCCGTTCCCCGACGAGCCGCCCGAGCAGGTCCGGGTGCTCCGGTACCGCTACGAGTTCACGTCACCCGGGGAGCGCGCCGAGACTGGCGAGTGGTGGACTCGGGAACGCGTCGGAACGTACGTCCAGCCAGTCTCCGGCGCTGACCTCCGGCGACGGGCGCTGTTCGGCCGATAAAAACGCTGGCTACTCCGGATCGTCGCTGGAGAGGTACTGTCCCCAGAGCGCGCGGCGGTCGGCGACCTCGCGGTACGTCCGCTCCCGGAGGTCCGCATACGTCTCCGATTCGTTGAACACGTCGAAGATGGGCCGGGCGGGTCTGCCGACATCAGAGATTGCTAGCGCCTCCTCGATGGCCGCACCGCAGGAGTACACCGCATCGTCGGTGACCAGGTGCGCGCAGCCCTCGTACTCGTCGGGCAGCCGGTCCAGCAGTTCGCCGTCCATGTCGCTGAACCCGACCAGTCGGAGGTTCGCGTGCTCGGCGAAAAACTCCGCCCACCAGGTACAGAACCCACAGTCATCGTCGTAGACGAAGCGGGGAACCATATCCGAACTTGGCGCCGCAGAAACTAATACGTTGAGCCAGCGAGTCCGGACTGGGACTACGAATCATGGCGATCGAACCGGCACTGGAGGCCGTCTGGCGGATGGAGCGGTTCGTTATCGCCATCGTCGCGGGGGGTATCGCCCTGGTCGCCGGACTGTGGCTCGTGACGCTGTCCGAGCCGTTCAGCGCGGTCTGGACGGTGGGCGCTTTCCTCGTCGTGCTGGGCGCTTCCGCACTCGGCGCGGGCATCCGGTCGGAAGTCGAACGCGAACGGTGAGCGGCTCCGTCGGCGGCACCCGCCCTGACGAGGTGAACGGTAATGATCGAGCCCCAGGAGGTCGAGAATCTCGCCATCGGCGACGGCGAGACTGACCGAGGCGGGCAGTCCCCGGCCGGTCGCAGTGGCGAGTACGTCGCGGTGATCACCCTCCCGGATCACTCGGGGCGCGCGTACTCGGGATCGGTCATCTGCGCGGACATCGGCGCGGGGTCACCCTCGGTGAGGTTGTATTCGGAGAAGTCCGCCAGTCCGGCCTCCCGCAGCAGTTCCTCGTCGTACACGGCGTGGCCGGTGAACTCGGCAGGGTCGCGGCTGAGGATCTCCAGGACGGTGTCGGAGACGATCTTCGGCGAGCGCCAGTCGTCCTCGGTCCCCAGGCCGAAGTGGCGGGTCGCGCGCGTGTCGATCGCCGTGACGGGCCAGAACGTGTTACAGCCGACGTCGTACCCGCTCAGTTCGTCGGCTAGCGAGAGCGTGACGAACGACATCCCGAGCTTCGACCAGGTGTAGGGGGCGCTGCCGGGGCTGCGGTCGATCTTGATCTTCGGGGCGTTCGTGAGAATCCAGGCGTCGTCGACGCCTTTCAGGTGATCGATGAAGGCGCGGGACGTGAGATACGTCCCCCGGACGTTCACGTCGGTCATCAGGTCGAAGCGGTTCGGCGGCATGTCCTCGACGGTCATAAGCTGGATTGCGCTGGCGTTGTTGATGACGACGTTGACCTCGCCGAAGTGGTCGATCGCCTCCTGAGCGGCCGCCTCGACGGTGTCGGCGTCGCGCACGTCGAGTTTGATCGGCAGCGCCTCGGCGCCGCGCTCCTCGACCTCGCGGGCGGTCTGTTCGATGCTGCCCTCCAGGTCGCGGTCCTCGCCGTAGTCGTCGTGCTCGCTGGTCTTGCCCGTCGAGACGACGTTACACCCCTGCTCGGCGAGGTCCAGCGCGATCCGCTTGCCGATCCCCCGCGTCGTTCCGGTGATAAAGGCCGTGCTGCCCGACAGGTCCGGCTTCTCGAGGCTCATGGCTCACCGGTTCGACGCCCCGTCAGTTAAGGCTGCTCGTCGCGGCCGCAGATCACTCCCGAGAGTCACTGAATGTGCCGACCTCGGCCCACTCGTCGTCAACCTCGCCCGCGAGGCGCCGGACTGATCTGGCCGTCCGGCCCGCGACCCAGCTCCCAATCAGGAACGTCGGCGGGATCACGAACAGGTAGGTGACCAGCCCGAACCCGACGGTGACGAACACCACGTCCAGCCGGTAGGCGACCGGCACACCACGGGCGAGGACTGCGCCGATCAGCCCGAACGAGAACGTCGAGAGGATCGTCGCGAACACCGCCGCGAGCCCCCCGTCTTTGGTGACGTCGCCAGAGGACCGCCCCAGGATGCCGACGACGATTCCCGCGGGCACGCTCGCGAACAGGAACGACAGCGCGATCATGCCCACCACGTCGAAGACACCGCCAAACCCGAAGAAGGCGAACATGACCACCGTCATCGAGACGGTGCCGGCGAGGGTTCCGGGGCCGACAGTCCGGCCGTCGAGTCCACTCCCGAGAAACTGCTTCATGTCGGTGGCTACCCGTTCGCCGGGGAACCGCTTCATGTCGGTGGCTACCTTACAGGAGTACAAAAAGGTGGCTGCACAGTCTCCGGCAGGAGCCCGCCGCCGTGTCCACAAGAACTATCGCTGCGCCCCGACTGTACCCGCTATGTCCGGTATCGACGCCGTCTGTTTCGACCTCGACGGCACGCTCTGCGTGAGCGCCCAGGACAGGGATCGACTGCTGTCCGACGCGTTCGCGGACGCCGGTATCGACCCGGCGTTCGACCTCGCGGATCTATGGGCGGTCGACACGAGCAGTCTACCGACCGCGGAGAGTTCGTTCGAGTTCCACAGAAACCTCTTCGGTGCCGGTGCCCAGCAAACCGGGGAACCCCTCTCCCAGGGGACCATCGAGTCGCTCACAGATGCATACCTGGCGCGGTACGATCCGGCAGCAGTCGAGCCGCGGGACGGAGCACTCGACGCGCTCGAGGCCGCCCGGCTGAACGGTCCGGTCGGGCTGGTCACGAACGGCGGCGAGGACGTCCAGACTGCGAAGCTCCGGACGCTCGGCATCGAGGACGCGTTCGACGTCCGCGTGTTCTGTGATCCCGCCGACGGGATCGAACCGAAGCCGGATCCGCGGCCGCTGGGGCTGGCGCTCGGCGAACTCGGCACACCGGCGGAGCGGTCGCTGATGGTCGGCGACTCGCTCGGGGCCGACGTCGCCGGCGCGCACGCAGTGGGGATGCAGTCGGCCTGGGTGCCGAGTACCGACCCGGACGGCGATCCGGAGCCGACGCCGACCCACGTCCTCGACTCCCCGGGACAGCTATCGACGCTGTGGTAAATTCCCACGTGTGAACTCGATTTGACAGCAGCTGGTCAATTTGTCGGTACTCTTTTGCCCAGCAGTGTGTTGGTTAGACGTATGGCAAACGAGGTGAATCCATTCGAGAGCATGCAGGAACAGGTCGACGACGCGGCGGCGTACGTCGACCTGGGCGACGACGTCGTGGAGCGACTCAAGTACCCGGAGCGCGTCCTCGAACTGAACCTCTCGGTCGAGATGGACGACGGAACTCTCGCGCGGTTCGAAGCGTACCGGTCGCAGTTCAACGGCGACCGGGGGCCGTACAAGGGCGGGATCAGGTACCATCCGGGCGTCACCCGCGACGAGGTGAAGGCGCTCTCGGGGTGGATGGCCTACAAGTGCGCCGCCGTCAACATCCCCTACGGCGGTGGCAAGGGCGGGATCAAGCTCGACCCGGCGGAGTACTCGGACGCGGAACTCGAACGGATCACGCGGTCGTACGCCGAGGAACTGCGCCCGCTGATCGGGGAGAACCGGGACATCCCCGCGCCGGACGTCAACACCGGCCAGCGGGAGATGAACTGGATCAAGGACACCTACGAGACGCTGGAACGCACGAACGAGCCGGGCGTCATCACCGGCAAGGCTCCCGACAGCGGCGGCAGCGCCGGTCGCGTCGAGGCCACGGGGCGGTCGGTAATGCTGGTCTCCCGCGAGGGGTTCAAATACCTCGACAAGGACATCACCGACGCGACCGTCGCCGTCCAGGGGTACGGCAACGCCGGCTCCGTCGCCGCGAAGCTGATCGACGACATCGGCGCCAACGTGGTCGCCGTCTCGGACTCCTCCGGCGGCGTCTACGACCCCGACGGGTTCGACGCCCGTGCTGCCAAAGACCACAAACATGAGACCGGGTCGGTCAACGGCTTCGCCGGCGCCAGCGAGGAGATCACCAACGAGGAGCTGCTGACGCTCGACGTCGACCTGCTGATCCCCGCGGCGCTGGAAAACGCCATCGACGAGGCCATCGCGCAGAACCTCGAAGCCGACATGATCGTCGAGGCTGCTAACGGCCCGCTGACGCCCGACGCGGACGACGTGCTCGCCGAGCGTGGCGTCCCGGTGTTCCCCGACATCCTGGCGAACGCAGGCGGGGTCACCGTCTCCTACTTCGAGTGGGTCCAGAACAGGCAGGGGTTCTACTGGACCGAACAGAAGGTCAACAACGAACTCGAGCGGTTCATCGTCGCCGCGTTCGAGGACCTCATTGAGGGGTACGAGAGCCACGACGTCGAGAGCTACCGGGAGGCGATGTACATCGTCGCCATCAAACGCCTCGCGAACGCCGCCAGGGAGGGCGGCGTCTGGCCCTGATAGTGATAACCGATCGCCGCGCGACACCGACGACGCTGTTTTCCGGCCGGCGGTCCTCCACCACCGCATGAGCAGCTACGAGCGGTCTGTCCGGATCGACGCGCCGCTGTCGGAGGTCTGGGAGTTCCACTCGACGGAGGCGGGACTCGAACAGTTGACTCCTGACTGGATGCGACTCCGGGTCGAGGACGTTCGCGGACCGGACGACGACCCCGACCCCGAGGTCCTCGAAGCCGGGTCGCGGCTCCGGGCGTCGGTGCGGCCGTTCGGCGTCGGGCCGCGACAGCGCTGGACCTCCGAGATCGTCGAGCGCGAGGAGCGCGAGGCGAGCGCGTACTTCCGGGATGTCATGCGCGACGGCCCGTTCCCGGAGTGGGAGCACACTCACTCGTTTTTCGCGGACGGCGACGGGACGGTGATCCGGGATCACGTTCGCTACGAACTCCCGCTCGGCGGCCTCGGGCGCGCGCTCGGGCCCGTCGCCGTCGTCGGGTTCGCGCCGATGTTCCGCTTCCGCCACCGCCGGACGAAGGAGTTGCTCGAAACGCCTGCGGCGCCGTGAAGAGGTCCCCTACAGCGTCCGGTACGACCCGAGTCGCGTCCCGTTGACCAGGTACGCGTCGCCGTCCGGGAGTGCTTCGGGCAGGAACGGGGACAGGAAGTCGGTATCGGGCGCGTTGACCCAGGTGCCGCCCGAGAGGTCGTTGAACGCCGGGAACACCACGAGGTCCGTTGTGCCGACCTCCACGTCCTCGCGCGCCGCGAACGGCGCCGGATCGATCGCTCCCCGGAGCCAGACGCGTTCGAACCGCCGGCCGCCGACCTCGTCCTCGAGGCGCACCGTCGGATGCTCGTGGCCGACACAGAGGACGTCCCCGCCCATGACGTCCTCGCCGGGCCAGGTGTGGCCGTGCGCGAGTCCCAGGTCGCCGATCCGGACTCCCGCCGGATCGGTCACGGTCACCTCGTGATCGAGCTCGTCGAGGAGCGACTCCGCAACCCCGTCGTGGTTGCCCTTGACGAGCGTCACCGGGAGGTCGAGCGCACCGAAGAGCGCGGCGAGTTCCCGCCGCTCGGCGTCCCACGCCTCGCCGATGGCGTGCGAGAGGTCGCCGAGGACGACCAGCCGATCGACCGCCGTCTCCGCGAGCAGGTCGAGCAGTTGGCTCCGGCGCCGCTCGGCGCGGCTCTCGAGTTCGACGCCGTCGCTCCGGAGCACGGCCTCGATGCCGGCGTGGTAGTCCGCGATCAACAGCAGGTCCTCGCCGCCCGCCGTCGCCGTCGCCGCCGGACGGCCGGGCACTGGCTCGATGCCCATCAGATCGGCTTCAGCGTCTCGTCGTCGGGCTCGTAACACTGTCCGTCCATCAGCGCCCCCTGGATCGCGTCTTCGACATCGTCTTCGTCGACGCCGAAACGCTCCGTCGCTGTCTCGATCAGCGCGTCCCGGTCGGCACCCGATCCGTCGTCCAGTTCGTCCATGAGGTCGACGACTGCCGCCTGCAGGTCCTCGGGTTCCTCGGCGACCGTCTCCGCGGATCGTTCGGTGGTATCCTGCTCGGCCGGTTCGGGCTCGGGTTCTTCGGGCGTCGCTGGCTGGTCCGCCGTCGAGGACCCGGCGTCGTCCGGCTCCGTCTCGATGTCGGCCGATCCGGGCTCCTCGACCTCCGTCCCGGACTGGAACTCGGTGCCGTACTCCTCCTCGATCTGTTCTCTGGTCTCGTCTTCGAGTTCGTACTCGCCAGGGTCGAAATCGCCCAGCTCCCC
Source organism: Halobacteriales archaeon QS_4_66_20 (assembly GCA_003021015.1). Taxonomy (GTDB): domain Archaea; phylum Halobacteriota; class Halobacteria; order Halobacteriales; family Haloarculaceae; genus Halovenus. The sequence continues at coordinate 66,106 of PXRK01000051.1, forward strand.
GTCGGCAGATTCGTCACCGCCGGCGGTCTCGTCGCCGGCGCCGGCTTCCCCGCTCTCGCTCTCGTCCCTGGCTGCGGACGCGATGTCGTCGTCCCTGGCTGCGGACGCGACATCGTCGTCCGCACCGGACGACGCCCCCGATTCCCCCGATCCTGCTGCCACCTCGTCTGTCGCGCTGGCTCCAGTCTCGGCAGTTTCGACGCTCGACGAGTCCGTCGACTCGCTGGTGTCGACGCTCGGTGCAGACGCCGAGGATTCGACGGTTTCCGGTTCGACCCCGCCCGTCGAACTGCTCGTCTCCGTCCCGCTATGGCCTGCTTCGGCCGATGTCGGCTGCGAGGCGGCCCCGGCCGACGACGGCTGCGATGGGGCCTCAGTAGTGTTCCCTTCGGCACCAGCGGCGTCGGAGACGCGCCCGACCTCGACGCCCACGTCCGTGAGAGCCGCCAGGCGCGCGTCGCCCTGTGCGTCGGGGCTGACGTCGAGGCTTTCGACTTCGTCGGTCGTGCCCGCGACGACGCGGGCCGCATCGAGGGCGGTGTCCTGGAGTGCGGCGAGGTACGTCGGCGTTGTGCCGTAGTGATCGATGGCGACGGGGATACCGGCGGCCAGCCCCTCGTCGACGCCGTGCTCCTGCAGTGCTGCCCGGAGGTCGTCGCCGCGTTCCTCGCGGGCGAGCGCGCCGGCCACCGCTGCGATGCGATCGAGCGTGTGCTCGACGGCCTGGACCGTCCAGCGGTCACGGGTGTTGGCATCGACTTCGTTGATCGTCTCCGGGCGGATCGAGGTGAACACGCGGTCGGAGTCCTCGGGCTGGAACGTCCGGGCTTTCCCGGTGACCGCGACGAACGTCGGCGTGTCGGCGGCCTCCAGGAACGCCATCTCGTCGGGCTGGTACTGGCCGGCGTAGAGGACGAACGCGCCCGTCGGGTCGACAACCCGGCCCCGGAGGACGTCGTCGCTCACCTGCTCGACCTCCGTGAGGACGCCGACGGCGAACAGGCGGTTGATCCGTGCACCCGTCGGTGTGACGACGTAGTTGGGCGCCCGCTCCTCGTCGCTCTCGGAGTAGGAGAGATCAGCGTCCTCGAACTCGGTTGCGAACAGGCGGTAGGCGACCTCGCGGCGGCCGGCGCCGCTCTGGCCATCGTCGCTCATTCGCCTGCCTCCGCCAGCAGCTCCCGCGCGCGATCCCCTGGATCGACCGCGTGCTCCTCGAACTCGCTGGCCTCCAGGTTCGCCCCGAAGTCGTCGACCGACAGCGAGCCCCTGACTCTAAACTCGTGGCCGACGACGCGCTCCCGGATGGCGTCGGCGACGACCCCCCGGTCCATGGCGTCGCGGGCGTGCTCGCGGGCGTCTGCGAGGTCGCCCCCGTACACCTCCGCAGTGAGGTTCTCGTCGAGAATCACCGTCACCGTCCCGGTGCCGTCGTCGAGGATGGCCTTCGTCCGGAGGTCGTCCTGGCCGTCGACCTCGCCGTGGCTGCGACACTGCCCGTTCTGGACGACGCGGCCACACTCCGGACAGCGCTCGATCAGTCCGGAGCCGTCGCGGATCGCGACCACGCTGCCGACGAGTTCGACGTCGAACAGCCCGCCGGACTCGACGGCATCGCGGACCGACCAGCGCGGCGCTGTCTCCTGGACCGTTACCGGTTCGGGGAGGCCCTCGGCCGTCGAAAACTCCGAGACGTTGACCGACGGCACGCCCCGGAACTCCCGGATGAACACGTTCTCGATCCTGACGGAGTTGCCCGGCTCCAGTTCCGGCCGCGGCTCCCAGTCGGTGAACGGCAGCCGCATCGTGTCGTCGCCGACGACGCCGCTGAGGATCTCCGTCTCGCCGTCGCGGCCGTCGATGATCTTCCGCTCGACCTCGAGCAGCTGCACCTCGACGGTGATCCCGCGGTCGCCCGGCGATAGTTCCGCCAGTGTGGCGTCGCCGCCGACCTCGTAGGGCACCTCGAGCGTCTTGTCGGCGCGCTCGACCGTCGTGGACTCGCCGAGATTCAGCTCCGGCTGACCCTCCCACTCGCGGACGTCGGCGTTGCCGATCGTGACCGTCTCGCCCGGTTCGAGGTCGAAGTCCTCCCAGGAGGTGTAGGAGAGTTTCGCCGTCTCGTCGGCGATTTCGCCCTCGAAGATCACGTGCTCCTGGTCGTTGTACTGGATCGACCGTTTGCCGACCGAGAGCACGCGGACCGTCGTCGAGACGTTGCCGTCGGTGGTTTCGACGTCTGCCAGCTGTTTGGTCGGGACCGTCTCGGTTCCCGACGGGCTGTCGTCGCCGTAGGTCCGGCGGATGTTCTGCTTGGCTTCCTCGACCGGTACGTCGTACTCCAGCAGCGTCGCCATCTTCTCTTTGACCTCCTCTTTGTCAACGCCGAGGTCGGAGGCGAGCTCCTCGGCATGGTCGTCGAGACTCATACCCGGTGGTTGACGGCGCATCCCTAAAATCGTACCGTCACGGAACCCCGGTCTGCTCTGGCGGAGTCGTCGTACTTTTCCCCCCGGTAGACCTACCGCGGACAATGAGCGAAGACAGTACGGCGGCAGGTTCGCCAGCCGATCCCGAGCGGTGGCGCCACGAGACGGCGCGGATCAACGGCGTCGATCTCCACTCCGTGACGGTGCCGCCGGACCCGGAGGCGGTCGACCATCCGACCGGTGCGGCGCCGCTGGTCGTCCTGCTGCACGGGTTCCCGTCGTTCTGGTACGCCTGGCGGGGCCAGCTCGACGCGCTGGCCGACGCCGGTTACCGGGTGATTGCCCCGGACATGCGCGGCTACAACCGCTCGTCGGCACCGCCGGGCGTCGACAGCTACCGCCCCGGGGAGCTGGTCGGCGACGTCCGCGGGCTGATCGAGCACCGGGGCGCGCCGCAGGCGACGGTCGTCGGTCACGACTGGGGCGGGCTCGTCGCCTGGGAGACGGCGATCCGCGAGCCCGACGTCGTCGAGCGGCTCGCCGTGCTGAACGCGCCCCATCCGGCGGCCTACGAGCAGCGGGTGATTCAGTCGCCGACGCAGCTGCTCCGGTCGTGGTACGTCGCGGCCTTCCAGCTTCCCTGGGTTCCCGAGCGGCTGCTCTCCGCCGGCGACTACGCCCTGCTCGAACGGGGGTTCGAGGACGCGGCGACGCCGGAGGCGTTCACCGCAGCCGACGTCGAGCGCTACCGGGCGGCGATGGACCGGACCGACTCGCTGTCCGGGCCGATCAACTACTACCGGGCGATGGCCCGCGAAACGATCGAAGCGGGCGTCGAGTCGCTGCTGCCGTGGGAAGACGAGCGCGATCGGACTGTCGAGGCGCCGACGCTCGTCCTCTGGGGCGAACAGGATCCGGCGCTGGAGCTCGGGCTGCTCGACGGCCTGGAGCAGTGGGTGCCGGACGTCCGCGTCCGCCGGTTCCCCGAGGCGAGCCACTGGGTCCACCTCGACGCCAGCGGGCGCGTGACCGACGAACTGCGGTCGTTTCTGACGCAGTAGCGCTACAGCTCGCGGGCGACCATCTCGCCCCAGTGCTCGAACCCCCAGCGCTCGTAGAACGCCTGGGCGCGGTCGTTCTCGCGGTCGACGTCCAGGACGATGCGATCCAGGGGGAGGGCCTGCTCGCGGGCGACCGACAGCGCCGCCGCCAGCAGCGCGTCGGCGTCGGACTCGCGGTACGGTCTGACCATACCGTCGCCTCGCGCGGCAGCACAATAACGTCGTCCCTGCGGGCCGTTCCGACCCGCCCCCGGGACCGCGCCGAACGCGCCCGAAACCGGTTGCGAACGGTTTTGGTGCTCCGTCGAGTCGTGGCAGGCATGGAACGGAACCGGCTGTTCGTGCTGGGGGGGTTGCTGCTCGTGCTCTCTGCCGCTGCCGCGCTCGTGCTCGCGAGCGTGCTGCAGGTCGTGTTTTTCGCCGTCACGGTCGCGTACGTCCTGTACCCCCTCCGGCAGTGGATCCGGCAGCGGGGCGCGCCCCGGCGGGTGGCCAGCGCCGTCGCCACCACGATCGGGTTCCTGATCGTCGTCGCCGTGGCCGGGCCGCTCGTGTACATCATCTACCGCCGGCGGACGCAGCTGGTCGCGGTTGTCAACCGGATCCCGGACACGCTCGAGTTCACGGTCGGGGGCGCCGACCTGGCGTACGAGACGACACCGATCGTCCGGGCAGTGAACGACGTCAGCCAGCAGCTCGCGTTCAGCCTGGCGCTGGCCGCGCCGCGGCTCGCGCTCGAGCTGATGCTGTTTACGCTTTTGGTGTACGGCATGCTGTACAAGCCGAGCGCGATCCGCGCCGCCGTCTACAAGCTCGTCCCCGACCGGTACCACGACATCGTCACCTGCCTGCACGAACGCACCCGGACGACGCTGTACTCGATCTACGTGCTGCAGGCGGCGACGGCGCTGGGCACGTTCGCGATCGCGCTCCCGCTGTTCGTGGCCTTCGGCTACAGCGCCTCGTTCACGCTGGCGGTCATCTCGGGCATCCTCCAGTTCATCCCGATCTTCGGCCCCAGCGTCCTGATCCTGTTTCTGGCTGCCAACGAGGTCCTGCTGGGCAACCCGTACCAGGCGGTGTCGCTCGTCGTCGTCGGGCTCGTGTTCATCGGGTTCGTCCCCGACGCGATCATCCGGACCCAGCTCGCGGGCTACACCGGGAAACTCCCGACGAGCCTCTACTTCGTCGGGTTCGTCGGCGGCATCCTCACCGTCGGCGCCATCGGGCTCATCGCCGGCCCGCTGGTCGTCGCCCTGCTCGTCGAGGTCGTCAGCATGCTCTCCGAGCGGGAGCCACCCGAGCAGGCGACGCTTTGACGGCTACGGCTGATGGTGCTGTGGGGGCGGCTGATCCTGGACGATCCGTCGACTTCGACGGCGCCCGATCACAGCCGGTCGCGCTGGAGTTCCCGGTCGATGCTGTCCGTCTCCCGGCTGTCGATCTCCCGTTCGAGCATCCGTTCCATCTCGCGCTCGGAGATCTTCCCGTCCGCGTACTCGCGTTTGATGCGATCGACGCGGCTCTCGGGCTCGATGTCGGCCGCTTCGCGGTCGCTCCCGAACGTCGAGGTGGGCGAGGGCGACGACGCCGGCGGTGACGAGGAGCCGGACAGCAGCGTGTACAGCTTGTACACCCCGTAGCCGGCGGCGCCGAGCAAGGCGAGCGTTGCAACGGCGGTCGCGATCGCCCAGATGATCGCCAGCGCCGTGAACACCGCCGAGACGACGGCGCTCAGGACGACGAACGCGACGACGGCGAACACGAGATACAGCACGATCCTGGCGAGGCCCATACGTATCCGTTGCCGCGAGCGTGCAAAAGCGCTACGGCGAGGTGCTGTCCCGCGAACAGTGGCACGGACTCCGCCGCCTGGCGGACGAACGGCAACAGCTCATCCAGTCTTGTAGACCCCGCGGGCGTCTGCGAGCAGCGTGTCGTCCTCGGCGGCGAACACCTCGACGTCGACGGTGCCGACGTCATCGCCGCAGCGGACCACGTCGGCCTCGGCGTAGAGGTCGCCGGTCGCCGCCGAGAGGTAGTCGATGCGCATGTCGATGGTCGGCACCGGCTGGTCGACCACCGAGACCAGCGCCGCGCCGCCGACGGTGTCCGCCAGTGTGAACGTGACGCCGCCGTGGGCCATCAGCCGGTCCTCGTTCCAGGAGAGTTCCTCGCGCATCTCCAGGCGCCCCTCGGCGTGGCCGTCGGCGCACTCGGTGACCTCGACGCCCAGTAGCTGTGCGAACGGCATCCCCTCGAAGAAGGCTTCGGCGTCCATGCTTCACGCATCGGTTGGCTGCCTCATAAACGTGCGCGATGGGATCGTGGGTGGTGTTCAGATATGGAGTGACAAGTAGTTCGAACAGCATGAAAACCCCTGCCCGCTCGCTAGGAACACTCTGGAGTGTTACCACAGTGGCCGTCGTGCTGAACGCCTCCGTTCGTTGTCTTGGAACTGTCGTCTCCGCTCTGTTCAAAACTGTGCTGAACGCCTCCGTCCGTTCTCTTGGAACTGTCGTCCCCGCTCTGTTCAAAACTGTGCCGAAAGCCCCCGCACGCTCGACTCGCGCACCTCGCTGCGCGCTTCCATCGCTCACTTCGCTCGCTCTGTCCAGTGCTTGCGTCGGTGTGCTTCGTCGAGCGTGCGGCCCCTTTCAGTCCACCCAGACGGAGGCGCCACGAACCTCCCCAGCCAATTGCGGTGCTCGCTCTCTCCGGTCGCTGCGCTCCTCATCCCTCGCGCTGACTGCTCGGGGCTCTCACTTCGTTCGAGCACGCGAGCAGGACCGCGCCGGGACCGATAAACCAGATTCCTGGGCCGAGGAACACAACCGCTTTAGCTCCACACACTCCAACGCCGGGTATGACAGACGAGGCACCGGGCGACGAGGGCTGGGTGCAACTCCTCGAGGAGATGGACGCGATGGCCGCGGCGCTCGACGACGAGGGCTGGGAGACACTGACGATCCCGGCCGGTGACGCCGGCTCGGTCGGGCCGGACGAGCGCTACACCGACCGCCACGGCTACGCCTACGTCGTGCCCGGCGACGCCGCCGACCGGTTCGCGGAGCTGTTTGTCCCCGACGGCTTCCCGCGGACGGAAGTCTACCGCGCCATCTCAGCGGGGAATCTCTACCTGCTGTCGGTGTTCCAGAATCCGGCGACGGAAGCAGCCATCCTGCTCGCGGGCGTCCTCGACCGGAGTGACCTCGGCGAGTGTCGCCAGCACGCCGCCGACACCGGGCGGATGTACTCTCACCTGTTCAGGGTGAACGGGACCCACCTGGGCACGTTCGAACACGACGATCCGGACCCCTTTTTTCCGGGCAGTGGCGGCAACAACGGCCCGTCCGAAGCGACTAAGTAGGTGCCGTCAGCTAATAGCTCCATATCACGGTGCACCCGAACGAGCCGATCCGGGTCAGAGATGCCGGTGGGAGGTGGGAGGTTACCGGATGAGTCGACTCCAGTATTTCCTCCGTCGGCTGGCGCTGTCGGTCCCGGTCCTGTTTTTCGGGGCCACGCTGACGTTCATCATCTTCCGGTTCGGCCCGATCGATCCGGCCGCCGCGATCGTCGGTGAGACGGCGACCGAGTCCTCCCAGGCCGAGTACCTGCGGGTGCGCAGGCAGCTCGGCCTCGAACAGCCCGTCCTGGAGCACTACTGGCAGTACATGGTCGACTTCTTCACGTTCGACCTCGGGCAGTCGTGGGTGCTGGCGTCGGGGACGGACGTCGTCGACCTGCTTGTCATCTACGGGCCACGGACCATGTGGCTCGCCTTCTGGGCGGTGCTGATCCCGATCTTCGTCGGGATCCCGCTTGGCGTCTACGCCGGCCTGCACTCGAACACGGCCGCGGACTACGGCATCTCGCTGTTCGGGATCGTCTGGCGCGCGATGCCGAACTTCTGGCTGGCGATCATCCTGCTGGCGGTCCTCTCGCAGTCCGACGCGTTGCTCGGCTTCGACTGGAACGGCTTTCTCGTCGAGACGTCGGTCACCGGCACGCCGAACCTGGCGAACCTCACGTCGCCGACCGGGTTCCTCGCCGCGACCAAACAGGTGCTGCCCGCCGCCGCCGTCCTCGGGTCGGCGTCGATGGGCAGCGAACTCCGGATCGCCCGGACGGCGGTCCTCGAGACGGTCAACTCGAACTACATCGAGACGGCGCGGGCGAACGGCGTCCCGCGGCGCTCGCTGATCGGCAAGCACGTCTTCCGGAACTCGCTGATCCCGCTGGTGCCGACGATCACCAACGAGGCGTTTCTGTTGATCGGCGGCTCCGTCATCGTCGAGGTCGTGTTCGGCATCAACGGCATCGGCTGGCTGTTCTTCCAGGCGGCGCTCAACGGCGACCTCCCGCTGGTGACTGCGCTCGTGTTCGTGTTCATCGTGGTCGTCGTCGTCATGAACATTATCCAGGACCTGCTGTACGTCCTGATCGACCCACGGGTCGGCTACGAGGGGCGATAACGATGGAGTATAGCCCGTTCCGCGAGCGCGTTCGCGACGACCCCCGGCCGGCCGCCGTCTGGCTGCTCGGCGCGGCCGCCCTGCTGGCCGTCGAACTCGGCCGGATCGCGACGGGCCTGGTCAGGATCGCCGACGGGGTCGTCGGGGCCGCCGGGACAGCAGCCGGAGCTGTCGAGGGCGCGCTCGCCGCCGGCACCACCACGTCGATCGCCGTCTGGCTCGGGATCGGCGCCGCGCTCGCCCTCCTCGGCCTCGCCGTCGCGACGTGGACCCGCGCGACGGTCGTCCTGCAGGTCACCGATCGGGTCCCGTGGCGCCCGCAACGGCTGCTCGACGGGCTGGCGGTCGGCCTCGGGATCGGCGCCCTCGGCTGGCTCGCGCTCCGGGTCGGCGCGGTCGACCTCCGGCGCTTTCCTGGGGTCTGCGCGTCCTACTCGTCCATCTGTACGTCGCAGCCTGGCTGGGCTGGCTGTGGGCCGGCTACCGGTGGTACCGGCGCCACTACCGGCAGGCCGACTGGACGCCCCGGGACGACGTCGTCCGGCGGCTCCGGCACCACCGCTGGGGGCAGTTCGGGCTCGTCGTCGTCGTCCTGTTTCTGACGATGGCGGCGTTCGCCCCGACGCTGGGGACGACCACCGCCGAGCAGAACCTCTACGCGCCGTTCTCGAACTCGATCGAGTACTACGACGCCGACCTCGGGCAGGTGACGGAGACGCTCGTGGGGAACGCGAACCTCCAGACCCGCTCGCAAGGGTACTCGGCCGAGAACGTCGGCCCGCTGACCTACGACCAGTACGACCGCTTTCACCCCTTCGGGACGCTGACCGACGGCAAGGACCTCTTTACGTTCCTGGTCCACGGCGCGCGCGTCTCGCTTTTGATCGGCCTGCTGAGCGTCGGGACCAGCGCGCTGCTGGCCACCGTGTTCGCGCTGATCTCGGCGTACTACCGCGGCGTCGCCGACCTGGTGCTCGTGATCACCGGCGACACGATCATGGGCGTCCCCCGCCTGTTGCTGCTGATCCTGCTGACGGTCCTGCTGACCGACACGTGGCTCGGGGGGCTGTACGACGGCGGCGTCCTGCTGGGGCTGATACTGGCGGGGACGGGGTGGCCGTTCCTCTGGCGCGCGTTCCGCGGCCCGACGCTGCAGATCGCAGAGGAGGACTGGGTCGACGCCGCCCGGAGCTACGGGCAGACGCCGACCGGGATCATGCGCCTGCACATGCTGCCGTACCTGTTGGGCTACCTCCTGATCTACAGTTCGCTTGTGCTCGGCGGCGTCATCCTCGCCGTCGCGGGCCTGTCCTTTCTGGGCCTGGGCATTACCGCCCCGACGCCGGAGTGGGGCCGCGCGGTCGACCTCGGGCGGGAGTACGTCGCAACGGAGTCCTGGCACATCTCGCTGATCCCGGGGATCATGGTCACGCTGGTCGTGATCGCGTTCAACGCGGTCGGGGACGCGCTCAGGGACGCCGTGGACCCGCGGAGCGACGCGGGCGCGACCGACGCCAGCGAGACCGAGTCGCGGGGTGGTGGCGTGTGACGGGCCCGCTGCTCGAAGTCGAGAGCCTCCGGACGACGTTCGTGACCGACCAGGAGACGATCCGCGCGGTCGACGGCGTCTCCTTTTCGGTCGCGCCGCGGCACACGCTCGGCCTCGTCGGCGAGAGCGGCAGCGGCAAGAGCGTCACCGCCCGGTCGATCCTGGGGCTGATCGACGACCCCGGCCGGATCCACCCCGACAGCGCGATCCGGTACCACCGGCCGGCGTTCGTCCAGCGGATCGCCCGCGAGTACCCCGACCGCATCCGGTGGGTCGACGGTGACTGCGACGGCGCCGACAGGGATGGTTCCCACGACGGAAACGCGTTCGTCACGATCGAGGCCGGCGACGGCGAGGGGTCGTCCGTGACGGTCGACCGGGGGTCGGTCGACCTGGTGGCCGCGCCCGAGAACGTCGTCCAGTCGGTCCGCGGGGGCGAGATCGCGATGGTGTTCCAGGACGCGCTGGGCAGCCTCAACCCCGTGTACACGGTCGGCAACCAGCTCGGGGAGCTGCTGGGGATCCACCGGGGGCTGCGCGGCGGGGCGGCGACCGAGGCCGCCGCGGAGCTGCTGGAGAGCGTCGGCATCCCGGACCCAAAGCGCCGGCTGAAGGAGTACCCCCACCAGTTCAGCGGCGGGATGCAACAGCGCGCGACCATCGCGCTGGCGCTGGCCTGCGACCCGTCGGTGCTTCTGTGTGACGAACCGACGACGGCCCTCGACGTCACCATCCAGGCGCAGATCCTCGAACTGCTGGCCCGGCTGCAGCGCGAGCGGGACCTCTCGATCGTGTTCATCACTCACGACATGGGCGTGATCGCACGGATCGCGGACTCCGTCGCGGTAATGTACGCCGGGGAGGTCGTCGAGCGGGCGTCGGTGGGCCGGCTGTTCGACCACCCCAGACACCCGTACACACAGGGGCTGCTCCGGAGCATCCCCGGGCTGACGGGCGAGGTCGACCGGCTCCCGACGATCGAGGGGAGCGTCCCGACGCCGAACGAGCCGCCGACCGACTGCCGGTACGCGCCGCGGTGCCCGAAAGCGTTCGACGAGTGCGAGATGGTCCACCCGGAACACGTCCCCGCTGAGGAGCCGGACGGAAGCGAGGGGACAGGCGCCGACGGGACGGACGGGAGCGAGGGTACACACGTCGACGAGACGGACGGGACCGCCGAGCGAACGGGGGAGGCCGCCGAGCGATCGGAGGATGCCGCCGAGCGAACGGGGGATGTCGCCGAGCACACGGTCGCCTGCCTCCTGTATCCGGACGCGGAGCCGCTGGAGGAGCGGCTCCGGACCCACCGCCAGCGCGGCGATCCCGGGACGGCCCCGGACGCGGCGGGAGCAGACGCGACGGACGGGAACGCGACGGAGGGGGAGCGATGAGCGACCGCGCCCCGGACGGAGGGACCGCGCCGGACGTCGCGGACGACGGCGCGACCGGGCAGCGGGGTCACGACGATCCGCTCGTCGTCGTCGAGGAGTTGCGGACGTACTACGAGAGTGAACGGCTGTTCGGCGGCGATCCGGTCAAGGCCGTCGACGGCGTCTCGCTGGAGATCGGCCGAGGCGAGACGGTCGGGATCGTCGGCGAGAGCGGCTGCGGGAAGACGACGCTCGGCCGGAGCATCCTCCGGCTGGAGGACGTCGACGGCGGCCGCGTCTCCTTCGACGGCACCGACGTCACGACGCTCGGCCGGCGCGACCTCAAGGACTGGCGGCGCAACGCCCAGATGGTGTACCAGAACCCCACCTCCAGCATCAACGAGCGGATGACCGTCGGCGAGATCGTCCGCGAGCCGCTTGACATCCACGACTGGGGGACGCCGGGCGAGCGCCGCGAGCGGGTGTGGGACCTGCTCGACCTGGTCGGGCTCCGGCCGGAGCACTACCACCGCTACCCCCACCAGTTCTCCGGCGGCCAGCGCCAGCGGGTCGGCATCGCCCGCGCGCTCGCGCTGGAACCGGAGTTCATCGTGCTCGACGAGCCCGTCAGCGCACTCGACGTCTCCGTGCAGGCGAAGATCCTCAACCTGCTTGCGGACCTCCAGGCGGAGTTCGACCTCACGTACATGCTGATCGCCCACGACCTGAGCGTCGTCCGGCACATCTGTGACCGGGTCGGGGTGATGTACCTCGGGAAGCTGATGGAGGTCGGGCCCACGAAACAGCTGTTCGAGTCGCCAGCGAACCCCTACACCCGGTCGCTGCTGTCGGCGATCCCCCAGCCCGACCCCGACGCCGGCGCGGACCGCATCACGCTCCGCGGGACGCCGCCGAACCCCCGCGATCCGCCCTCGGGCTGCGTGTTCTCGACCCGGTGTCCGTTCAAGATCCGCCCCGCCGAGCACGGCGATCTCACCGACGAGCAGTGGGCTGCAATCGAGGCGTTCCGGGGCGTGATCCGCGAGCGCGACCAGGCGCGGGTGACGGTGCTCGAGCGGCTCAAGGCCCGGCTGGGGATCGACGACCGGTTCACGCCGATCGACGAGATCGCGTCGGAGCTGCTGGAGCCGGTGTCGTTCCCCGACCCGGTCGAGGGGATGCTCGAGGAGGCAACGGCGCTGGTCGCGGACGGGAACGTCCCCGCCGCCCGCGACCGCCTGCGGGAAGCGTTCGGCGGCGTCTGCGAGGCCGAGGCGCCCGAGCAGCACGGGATCGCCGACGGCCAGGTGAGTCGCTGTCACCGGCACCGCCCGGAGTACGAGGAGCCGGGGGCGTCCCGCGACGGCTCCGGCACGATTCTGCCGGAGTGACGGATAGCCAGCGGAAGCCTCGCCCGTCAGGGCGGGGTTCAACCGACAGCACAGCCTCCCAACCCACGCGCTATGACTCGTCTGGATGTTCCACCGCATCCAGACCGGCTTCGATAACCTCTCTGTATGCTTCATCAAGAGCCATCTCTTGCTGTTTGGCGTAGTCTTTCACTCGTCCATTCAACGTGTGTGATATGTCGATGTTCGGGCGCATCGCCTGTGTCCAAAAGACATTTAGACACACAGCCACAAACATCTATCGTCGTGAGGCGAACCAACACGTTCGCGGTACGCCCGCTATCCGACGACGACAAGCGGCTACTGCTGGACCTGCTGGACGCCTCTGCGAGCCTGTGGAACGAGTTGAATTACGAGCGCCGCCAGCAATTCTTCGACGGCGAATCAGTGTGGGACACTGCCGACTATCGGAAGCAGTACGTCGATGTTACCGGCTCTGGAACCGCACAGCAAGTGATCCGGAAGAACAAATCAGCGTGGAAGTCGTTTTTTGCTGCACAAGACGAGTGGCACAACGGAGAACGTGATAAACGCCCCTCGCCCCCCGGTTACTGGGGTAACGAGGATGATGGGCGCGAGCTACGCACACTCATCCGCAACGACCTTTACACGCTGGAAACTGGCGAGCGGTCACGAATCGAGATCCCAGTCGGGTCCGACCTGAAGGATGAATACGACCATACTGGCCGTCTTCGCCTCGAAGTGTGCGGCGCTCGGAAATGGGACGGCGAACAGGGCCAATTGGAGATACAGTACGACGAGATAGACGACACGTTCAGGGCCTTTCAGCCTGTTACCGTGCCTGATTCTCAACAGGATTCACCACTGGCTTCGGAAGAAGCCGCGCTGGACGTGGGCGCGAACAATCTCATCGCCTGTACCACCACGACCGGCCAGCAATATCTGTACGAAGGCCGGGACCTGTTCGACCGCTTCCGCGAGACGACCGACAAAATCGCCCGCTTGCAGTCCAAACTCCGCGAGGGTCGATACACCAGTCACCGGATACGGCGGCTGTATCGCAAGCGGACACGGCGGCGCGACCACGCGCAGGATGCACTGGTTCGAGACTTGATGCAACGGCTCTACGCCGAAGGTGTCGCCACGGTGTACGTGGGCGACCTCACGGACGTTCTCTCGACGCACTGGTGCGCCGAGGTGAACGCAAAGACCCACCAGTTTTGGGCGTTCCGGGCGTTCATCGAGCGCCTCTCGTCCACCGCCGAGGAATACGGTATCACCATCGAGGTGAACTCAGAAGCCGACACAACCCGAACGTGTCCGGCGTGTGGCGACCAGGATAACACCGACCGGGACGGCGACCTGTTCCGGTGTCCGTGCGGTCACGAAGCTCACGCCGACCTCTGTGCGTCTCGGACGTTCCTCGAACAACAGGCTGGCGAAGAAGTCGGGTCGATGGCTCGGCCCGTGCGTCTCAAGTGGGACGACCACAACTGGTCGGAGTTACCAGACTCTCCCGAGAGGGCAAGTTCCAACGAGAAGCGCACAAACCGGAGTACCGGCGACGGGAAACTTGCCTCCGTGGGTGCGGCATAGCCAACATCCCACCGGAGGAATCCTCGCCTGTCAGGGCGGGGAGGAAGTCAAGGCCGTCGGTATGCTCACCTCCGCTTTAGGGACTGAGATCGATCAGTACAGATGGCTCACTTACCGCTCGCTTCGCTCGCGGTGCGTTCGCCATACCGCAAATAACTGTGACAGCTGTGTTGCTCGCGCTCTGTCGGGCCA